>DASPJU010000679.1:0-4105 GCA_035628475.1 Salinarimonas sp.
GCGCCTCGACCACGAGCCGGCGCCCCTCCTCGCGCCGCTCGATCACGCGCGCCGGGCCGAACAGGTCGGAGCGCTCGAAGAAGGCGAGCAGCCGCTCGTCGACGGGGCGGGGGGCGACGAGGGTCAGGCGCACGGCGTCCCCCTCCAGGCGCGCGTCCTCCGCCCGCGCCCTGGCGCGGGCGGCGATGCGCTCGGCCGCGGGGATCACCGCGTCGGGGCGGGGATGGGCCGCGAGGCTCGCGCCTGCCCGGACATAATCGGGATAGACGCGGTCATAGGCGTGACCGGTCAGGGAGGGGCCGATCAGGCAGGCGAGCGCGATGAGCGCCAGCACGACCATGCTCGCCAAAGCGGCCCGGTTGCGCATGAGCCGCGCGCGCGCGTCGGCCCATAGCGAGCGGGCGGGGCTCACGGCGGCCGCCTCTCCCCTCTCCCATGGGGAGAGGGGCCGGGCGCGAGGGGGTACGACGCCGGGAGGTTCGCTCCCGCCACGCCCCTCCCACATTCGCCCTCATGCCGAGGAGCCCGCCCGAAGGCAGGCGTCTCGAAGCAGGCTCCAGGGATCTCCGACGGCGATGGAAGGCGGCCTCGAGACGCAGACTCCGGCTGCTGCTCGGGACGAGGGGGCGTGGGGTGGATCGACGGGCGAGGGCCGGGCCAGCGTGGTCCCCCTCCATCCCCGCCTCCTCTCCCCATCGGAGAGGGGGGATGGCGGCGAGCGTCACTCATGGCGCACCCGCGGATCGATCAGGGCATAGAGCACGTCCACGATCAGGTTGAAGGCGAGCACGAGCACCGCGATCAGCACCACGGTGCCCATCACGAGCGTGTAGTCGCGGTTGAGCGCGCCCTCGACGAAGTAGCGCCCGACGCCCGGCAGGCCGAAGATGGTCTCGACCACCACCGAGCCCGTGAGCAGCGCGGCGGCGGCGGGGCCGAGATAGGAGACCACGGGCAGCGCCGCGCCGCGCAGCGCGTGGCGCACGACGACGTGGGCCGGCAGGCCGAGCGCGCGCAGCGTCCGGATGTGGTTGGCGCGCAGGGTCTCGATCAGGGCGGCGCGGATCATGCGGGCCACCACCGCGATCTGCGGCAGGGCCAGCACCGCCACCGGCAGGACGACATTGCGCGCCGCGCCCCCGTTCCAGCCGCCCACGGGCAGCCAGGCCAGCATCAGGCCGAAGACGATCTGGAGCACCGGCGCCACCACGAAGGGGGGCAGCGTGAGGCCGAAGGTGCCCAGGCCCACCACGGCATGGTCGATCCACGAGTTCTGCCGCAGGGCCGCCAGCGTCCCGAGCGCGCCGCCGACGCCCAGGGCGACGAGGAGCGCGAGCCCGCCCAGGGTCATCGAGACCGGCAGCCCCGAGGCGAGGAGCTGCGCGACCGTGAAGTCCCGATAGAAGTAGGAGGGCCCGAGATCCCCCCGCAGCAGGGCGCCGACATAGAGCGCGTACTGCTCGGGCAGCGGCCGGTCGAGGCGGTAGATCCGGCGCAGGTTCTCCATGACGCTCGCCTCGAGCGGCTGCTCCAGGTCGAAGGGACCGCCGGGGGCGAGCCGGATGAGGAAGAAGGCGATCGTGACGACGAGGACGAGCGTCGGGATCGCGGAGAGGAGGCGGCGCAGGACGAAGGGGAGCATGATGCGGTGGATCCTCCTCTCCCCGCGGGCGGGGAGAGGGCACAAGCCCCCCTCGTCGGGGGCTGGTGCGAGCGCGGCAGCGCGAGGGTGAGGGGGCCTGGACGGTGGAGCGAGCGCGGCGAGACCCCCTCGCCCTCGCTCGCCTTCGGCCCTCTCCCCGCCCTGCGGGGAGAGGTGACGGTCACGGCCGGATCGCCATGAACCGCGTCGGGTGGGTGCCCCGCGCGTTCTCGACCCAGCCCTCGAGCTTGCGCGAGACCAGGTTGTTGTTGGCGTAGGTGAGGACCGGGATGTAGGGCTGGTCCCGCGTGACCATCCGCTCGGCCTCGAGCAGGATGGCGGCGCGCTTGGCCAGGTCCGGCTCCGCGTCGGCCCGGCGCAGCAGGGCGTCGAAGTCGGGGTTGCGGTAGCGGGCATAGTTGAAGCCCCGGTTGTCGGACAGGAGCAGGAACAGGAAGTTCTGCGGGTCCGAATAATCCGCGATCCAGCCGGCGCGGGCGACGTCGAAGTCGCCGCCCTCGCGCAGATGGGCGAAATGGGTCTTGGCGTCGGTGTTGACGAAGGCCGTCTCGACGCCGATCGCCTTCCACATGTCGCCGATCGCCACCACCGTGTTCTTGTTGTTGTCGGTGGTGTTGTAGCGGATCTCCACCCGGAGGGGCTTGGCGCCGGGCCCGTAGCCCGCCTCCTTGAGCAGCGCCCTGGCCCGCTCCTCCCGGTCGATGGGGGAGAGGTCCTTGAAGGCGGCGTGGGCCGGCTCCCCGTAATTGCCGACGCCCGGCGGCACGAAGCTGTAGGCGGGGAGATAGGCGCCGTTCCAGATCGTGTCGGCGATGAACTCCCGGTCGATCGTCATGGAGAGCGCCTGGCGCACGCGAACGTCGTCGAGGGGCGCCTTGGCGGTGTTGACCGCGAGGTACCAGGTGCCCAGCCGCGGCGAGATCCGCACCTGGTCGCCCAGGCGCTCGCGCAGGGATTTCAGCTGGTCGGCGGGCAGGTCCGAGGTGGAGTGCAGCTCGCCGGCCATGAAGCGGCGCGCCGCCGCCCCGAGATCCCGGTGGGGCAGGACGTTCACGACGTCGATCCGCACGTTGGCGGCGTCGTGGAAGCGGGGGTTCTTCTCCAGGCGGATATGGGAGTTCGGCACCCATTCCTTCAGCACGTAGGCCCCGTTCGAGACCGCGTTCTCGGGCCGCGTGAAGGCCGCCCCATGCCGCTCCACGGAGGGCGGGTGGACGGGAAAGCCCGTCTGGTGGGTCAGGAGCTCGAGGAAATAGGGGGTGGGGCGCTCCAGGGTGATCTCGAGGACGCGCTCGTCGACCGCCCTGACCCCGAGGTCCTCGGGCCTCGCCCCGGCCCCGCCCTTGTTGATCCGCTCGGCGTTGAGGATGGGATAGAGGATGTTGGCGTACTTGGCGCCCGTGGCCGGGTTCATGATGCGCCGCAGCGAATAGACGAAGTCGCCCGCCGTCACGGGATCACCGTTCGACCAGCGGGCGCCCTCGCGCAGGGTGAAGCGGTAGACCCGCCCGTCGGGGCTCGCCTCGACCGCGGAGGCGGCGCCCGGCACCACCCGGGCGGCCGCGTCGTAGATCATGAGGCCCTCGTACATGTCGCGCAGGACGTGGTCCTCGTAGGTGGTCGAGGTCTTCTGCGGGTCGAGGGTCTCGGGGTCGGCGTCGTTGCCGCGGTTGTAGACGACCTGAGCGGCGCTCGCGCCCGCCAGGGCCAGGGTGGCGACGAGCGCGACGGCGGCGCGCTTGAACCAGGCGTTCATGGGGCTCCCTCGGGTCCTGTGCCGCGCCAGGGTGCGACGGGGGAGCGCGGTTTGCAACCGGGCCGGCCCGGAACCGGGCAGGGGGCGGGGCGTTGCCCGAACACCCTGGAGACCCGCCATGACGCGACTGCCCGTCCTCGCCCTCGCCCTGCTCGCCCCCGGCCTCGCCGCGGCCCAGACCGCCGTCGTGCCGCCGGCCCAGGTGGGGAACCAGGTCGCGACCCCGGTGGAGATCGTCGCGACCAAGGTCGGCAACAACGTGCAATGCGAGCCGGGGCAGGCGCGCTTCCCCGCCACCGACGAGATCGACCTGCGGCTCATCAACCGCACGGACCGTCCGGTCACGGTCTCGGCGCCGCGGCTCCTCATCGAGCAGATGGTGCGAAGCCACGAGGGCGACGTCGCCCACGCGGCGAGCAACCAGGGCTACGTGCTCAAGCCCCAGGGCGTGGCGCGCCTGATGGTGCGCACGCCCCAGCCCGGCGACTACCCCTACCAGTGCATCTACGCCAACAACACGGGCGACCCGTTCAAGGGCACCATCGCGATCGTCCAGAACGCGGACGCGGACAATGCCACGGGCACCGTGGCGCCCAAGCCCACCAATCCGGGCCCGGCGCCGCGCTAGAGCGTTTTCGCGTGAGATGGATCCGCCTCGCGTGAAGACCCGAAGGGCGGCGATAGCA
>DASPJU010000680.1:0-2143 GCA_035628475.1 Salinarimonas sp.
CCACACGCGCATCCTCGATGCCGCGGAGCGCTGCTTCGCGCGCGCCGGGATCCACCGCACCACGATGCAGGACGTGGCCTCCGAGGCGGGGATGAGCCCCGGCAACCTCTATCGCTACTTCCCCTCGAAGGACGCGCTCGCCGCGGGGCTGGCCGAGCGCGACCGGGCGGAGGTCGCGTCGGACTTCGCGGTGCTGGAGCAGGCCGAGGACCTCGTGGCGAGCTTCAAGGCGCTCGCCCGCAAGCACTTCATGGAGGAGCCCCGCGAGCGCTCCGTGATCTGCCTCGAGATCTGGGCCGAGGCCACGCGCAACCCCGCCTTCGCGGCCATGACCCACGCGTTCGAGCGCGAGCTCGTGGCGCGCATGAGCGACATCTTCGCCAAGGCGCAGGCGCGCGGCGCCCTGCCCCGGACCCTCGATCCCATCGCGGCCGCCGTGATGATCTCGACCCTGGCGAACGGCTTGTTCGTGCGCCGCGCCGTGGCGCCCGGCTTCGACGCCGCCCGCGAGGTCGGCGCGGTGCTGGCCGTGATCGGCGCGGTGCTGCGCGGCGACATCGACCTCTCCTCTTCCCGGACCCCCTGACGGCCATGCCCTCCCCTCTCCTCCGCCGCCTCGCGGCCGCCCTCCTCCTCGCAGCCGCGCCGCTCCCGGCGATCGCCCAGACCCCGCCCCCGGCCGGGAGCCTCGCGCCCGCCGTGACGGTGGCGGCGGCGACCGAGCGCGAGCTCGTCGAGCGCGTGCCGGTGTCCGGCACCCTGGTGCCGCGCGAGGAGATCATGGTCGCCCCCGAGGTCGAGGGCCTGCGCATCGTCGAGGTGCGGGTCGAGGAGGGCGATACGGTGAAGGCCGGGCAGGTGCTCGCCGTGCTCAATCGCGACATCCTCGAGACGACCCTGGCCCAGAACACCGCGACGACCGCCAAGGCGGACGCGGCGATCGCCCAGGCCAGGAGCCAGATCGTCCAGGCCGAGGCCGCCCAGACGGAGGCCCGCCAGGCGCTGGAGCGGGCCGAGGCCCTCATCCGCTCCGGCAACACCACCCAGGCCGTGCTGGAGCAGCGGATCTCGGCCGCCCGCTCGGCCGAGGGGCGCCTCGCCGCCGCCCGCGACGCGCTCGCCATCGCGACCGCTGACCGGGCCGCGGCCGACGCGCAGCGCCGCGAGGTCCAGGTCCGGCTCGCCCGCACGGAGATCAAGGCCCCGACCGGCGGCATCCTCAACCGCAAGACGGCCCGGGTCGGCGCCGCCGCCACGGCGGCGGGGGATCCCCTGTTCCGGATCATCCGCGACGGCGAGATCGAGCTCGAGGGCGAGATCACCGAAACCCAGCTGCCGCGCATCCGCGAGGGCGCGCCGGCGCGGGTGGATGCCGACGGCGAGCACCAGCTCGATGGCCGCGTCCGCAACGTCTTCCCCGAGGTCGACCGCGCCACGCGCCTGGGCAAGGTGCGGGTGTCGCTGCCCCGGGATCCCGCCCTGCGCATCGGGGCCTTCGCGCGCGGCTCCATCGAGGTCGCGCGGCGCAAGGGGGTCGCGGTGCCCGTCAACGCCGTCCTCTACGGCACGGAGGGGGCCACGCTCCAGGTCGTGGCCAACGACCGGGTCGAGACGCGCCGCGTGCGCACGGGCCTCTCGGCGGGCGGCTTGATCGAGATCCGCGAGGGGCTCAAGGCCGGCGAGGCCGTGGTGGCCCGCGCCGGCAGCTTCCTGCGCGACGGCGACCCGGTCCGCCCGGTGGTCGCCGAGGCCGCCCAGGCCGCGGGAGGGCGTCCGTGACGGGCGGCAAGGTGGGGACGGGAGCGCCGGCGCTCCCCGACAGGATTGGTTCGACGGCGGCCGAGGGACGGCAGATCCCCGCCCGCGTAGGGGTATCGCGATGAACGTGTCCGCCTGGGCGATCCGCAAGCCCATTCCCTCGATCGTGCTGTTCATCGTGCTGATGATCCTCGGGGTCTTCAGCTTCCGGCAGCTGCCGATCACGCGCTTCCCCAACATCGACATCCCGATCATCTCGGTGACGGTGACGCAGGTGGGCGCCGCGCCCTCCGAGCTTCAGAACCAGGTGACCAAGCGGGTCGAGGACGCGATCGCGGGGCTCACGGACGTCAAGCACATCATCTCGACCATCGCCGAGGGCGTC
>DASPJU010000681.1:0-3042 GCA_035628475.1 Salinarimonas sp.
ATAGCGGGCCGGCATGTCGGGGACGAAGCTGTACTCCCCTCCCCCGCGCGGGCGCCCCTCGCCCGCGAGCACGATGTCGCGGAGGCGGCCCATCTCCTCCGGCCCGAAGGTGAGGGGGCGGTCCGCGCCCATCTTGACCCCGGTCCAGCCGTTGTCGTTGTGCGAGGCCGTGACCATGGCCACGCAGGGACAGTCGAGGGCGAACTGGGCGAAATAGGCCATGGGCGAGAGCGCCAGGCCGATGTCATGCACCCGCAGGCCGCCCGCCATCATGCCGGCCACCAGCGCGAGCTTCACGGACGCCGAATAGGCGCGGAAATCGTGCCCCGTGACGATGTCGGGGCGCACGCCCAGCTCGTGGATCAGCGTGGCGAGCCCCAGGCCCAGGGCCTGGACCCCCATGGGGTTGATCTCGTCGGGAAACAGCCAGCGCGCATCGTATTCGCGAAAGCCCGTGGGCTTCACGAGCGGCAGGCTCTCGAAGGCGAGGCTGTTGGGGACGAGGTGCGGATGGGGCTTGGGGAACATGGGGCGTCCGGGCTGCGGAGAACGGGAACCGGCGCTAGCGCATGTCGCGGAGACGTGGCTTCCGGTTCTCCGCACAGACATACGACACATCAAGGACCTAGACTCTGTCAGGCGGTTCCGGAACCGCCCGACAGAGTCTCGCGCCCGTAGGCGTCCTCCAGGCGCAGGATGTCGTCCTCCCCCGTATAGCTGCCCACCTGCACCTCGATGAGCTCGAGGTCGATCCGCCCCGGATTGCCGAGGCGGTGCGAGGCGCCGATCGGGATATAGGCGGCTTCGTTCTCGTGCAGCAGGACGATGCGGTCCTCCACCGTCACCTCGGCGGTGCCCCGCACCACCACCCAGTGCTCGGCGCGGTGGAAGTGCTTCTGCAGCGACAGGCACCCGCCCGGCTTGACCCGGATGCGCTTGACCTGGAAGCGGGGACCGAGATCGATCCGCTGGTACCAGCCCCAGGGGCGATAGGTGCGCAGATGCTCGTCGGTCTCGCGGTGGTTGCGCCGCTTGAGGGCGGCCACGAGGCCCTTGACCTCCCCCGAGCGCGCCCGCGACGTGACCAGCACCGCGTCGGGTGTGGAGACCACCACCACGTCGTCGAGGCCCACCACGGCGGTGAGCGGGCCGTCGCTGTGGACGAGGCTGTTGCGGGTCGCCACGGTCTCGACGGGGCCACGCAGGGCGTTGCCGTCCCGGTCGCGGGCGGACGCCTCCCACAGGGCATCCCAGCTGCCGATGTCGGACCAGGGGAAGGAGACGGGCAGCACCCCGGCGCGGGCCGTCTTCTCCATGACGGCGTAGTCGATCGAGGTTCTGGGCGCGCGAACGAAGGCTTCCGCGCCGAGGCGCACGAAGTCGAGGTCGATCTGGGCCCCGTCGAGCGCCGCGCGCACCGCCGTGAGAATCTCGGGGGCATGGGCCTCGAGCTCCGCCAGCATCACGTCGGCGCGAAACATGAGGTAGCCCGCGTTCCACAGATGGTCGCGGGCGATGTAGGCCTCGGCCGTCGCGGCGTCGGGCTTCTCGACGAAGCGCGCGACCCGGAAGGCCCCCGTCCCCGGGACGGGCTCGCCCGGCTCGATATAGCCGTAGGCCGTGGCGGGATGGGTCGGCGCGACGCCCAGCGTCATGATCAGCCCGGCGCGCGCAGGTGCCGCGGCGGCCCGGCAGGCGGCCGCGAAGGCGTCCGGGTCCCCCACGACATGATCGGCCGGCAGGACGAGGACGACGCCCTCGGCGTCATGCCGCGCCACGAGGAGGGCCGCCACCGCCACGGCCGCGGCGCTGTCGCGGGGCGCGGGTTCCAGGACGATGTCGGCGCCGATGCCGCAGGCCAGCAGTTGGTCCGCGACGAGGAAGCGCGTCTCGGCGCCGGTCACGACGGCCGGGCGGGCGAAGATCGCGCCGTCCGCGACGCGTCGCGCGGTGCCCTGGAATGTGGAATCCTCCCCCACCAGGGGGATGAAGGGCTTGGGCCGGTTCTCGCGCGAGGCCGGCCAGAGGCGGGTCCCCGAGCCGCCGCACAGGATGACCGGGTGGATGCGCTCGCTCGTCGACGTCACGGCTGCCTCTCATGCCACGCGGTCGGAAGGGGGAACGGACCGCGCGCCTCGCGCGCGGCCAGGGTCGATGGCGGGCGAGTATGCACGCTCCCGCGCCGGATGGCAGCAGGACTCATGGAGCCGCGCTCAGCCCCCGCCCTGCGCGGTGGCGGCCACGAGATCGGCGAGCGCGAGGCAGGAGGTCAGGCCGGGCGACTCGATGCCGAACAGGTTGACCACGCCCGGCACGCCGTGGTCGCGCGGGCCCTGGACCATGAAGTCGGCCGCGGGCTCGCCCGGCCCGGAGATCTTCGGCCGGATCCCGGCATAGGACGGCTCCAGGGCGCCGTCGGGCAGCCCGGGCCAATAGGTGCGGATCGCCGCCTCGAAGGCGGGGCGCCGGGATGCGTCGACGCTGTAGTCGACCCGGTCGATCCACTGCACGTCCGGGCCGAAGCGGACCTGGCCGCCGAGGTCGATCGTGGCGTGGATGCCAAGCCCCCCGGGCTCGGGGACGGGATAGACGAGGCGGCGGAAGGGCGCGCGCACGCCGACGAGCCCGAAATAGGTGCCCTTGGCGAGATGGGGCCGCGGCACGTACGCCTCGGGGAAACCCTGGAGCGTCCGGGCGAGATCGGGGGCGTGAAGCCCCGCGGCGTTGACGAGCGTCCGGCAGGCGAGGTCCATGGGCTCGGCGCCGCCGGTCCTCAGATGGACCCCGTCCTCGGCCACCCGGCCCGCGAGGATCGGGGTCGAGAGCGCGACCATGCCGCCGCAGGCCTCCAGGTCGCCCTGGAGCGACAGCATCAGGGCGTGGCTGTCGACGATGCCGGAGCGCGGGGAGAGCAGGGCGGCCTCGGCCCTGACCTCCGGCTCGAGCGCGGCGACGGCGGCCCGATCGATCAGCGACAGCGCGACGCCGTTGCGGGCGGCCGCCTCCCGGATGGCGTGCAGGGTCGCGACCTGGTCGGGGCTC
>DASPJU010000682.1:0-4494 GCA_035628475.1 Salinarimonas sp.
AGACCCTCTACCAGCGCAGCATGGCGATCATACGCCTGCGCGAGCCCGTGGCGACCCAGCACAGCTTCCGCGACGGCCGCACGATCGAGGTCGTCTACCGGCCCATGGCGGACGGCGGATGGGTCGCGACCTACGAGGACATCTCGGAGCGCAGCCGGGCGGCCCGGCGGCTCAAGGCGCAAAGCGACCTGTTCGAGGCGGCGCTCGCCAACATGTCGCACGGGCTGCTCATGCTCGACGGCGACCTGCGCATCACGGCCGTGAACGGCCGGTTCCTGGCCATGTACGGGCTCTCCCCGGAGCGGGTCCACGTGGGGGCTTCCGCGCGCGCCCTCGTGGCCCATTCGGTGGAGGTCGGCAATTATCACGGCCACGCGGCCGAGGACGTCTGGCCCGAGGTGCAGGCGCGGCTGTCCCTTGCCGAGCCCTTCCAGCGGGAGGACATGCTCGCGGACGGGCGCGCCATCGCGATCAGCTACACGCCCCTGCCGGGCGGGGGCTGGGTGACGATCCACGAGGACGTGACCGAGCGCCGGCGCGCGCGCGACGAGATCGAGCGCCAGAACCTGCGCTTCACCGTCGCCATGGCCAACATGGTCCAGGGCCTGTGCGTGTTCGACGGCGACATGCGCCTCGTGGTCTGCAACCGGCGCTACGCCGACATGTTCGGCCTGCCGCCGGCGCTGATCCGACCGGGCACGGCGCTGCTCGACATCCTGGCGCACCGGGTCGCGCACGACCATTATTCCGGCGATCCCGAGGCCTACATCGATGAGCGCCTCGCGGTGGCGCGGGGCGGCAAGCCCATGAACGTGGACCTCGACCTGCGCGACGGGCGGGCGCTCGCCATGTCGCACCGGCCGCTCCCCGACGGGGGCTGGGTGTCGACCTTCGAGGACATCACCGAGCGCAAGCGCTTCGAGCTGGCGCTCGCCGAGCAGAACCGCCGTTTCGACGCCGCGCTCTCGAACATGTCGCAGGGCCTGTGCATGCTCGACGCGGATCTGTGCCTGACGGTCTGCAACGCCCGCTACGTCGAGATGCTGGCGCTCTCCCCCGATCTCGCCAGGCCAGGCACTCCCCTGCGCGCCATCGTGGCGCACGGGGTCGCGAACGGGCGCCACGGCGGGCTGACCGTGGACGAGGTCATGGCCCCGCGGCTCGACCTGTTCGGCCGCGGGGATCCCGCGGTGCTCGAGACCGCGTTTGCGGATGGGCGCATCATCGAGACCGCCTATCGCCCCATGCCGGGAGGCGGCTGGGTCGCCACCTACGAGGACGTCACCGAGCGGCGCAAGGCCGAGGCGCGCATCGCCCACATGGCCCGCCACGACGCGCTCACCGAGCTGCCCAACCGCCTCCTGCTGCGCGAGCGGATGGAGGAGGCCCTGCGGATCCAGGCGCGGGAGGGCCAGGCCTTCGCGGTCTTGTGCCTCGATCTCGACCAGTTCAAGGCGGTCAACGACACTCTTGGCCATCCGGTCGGCGACGCGCTCCTGCGCCAGGTGGCGGACCGGCTTCGGGCCATCACGCGGGCGGGCGACACCATCGCCCGGCTCGGCGGCGACGAGTTCGCGATCATCCAGCCCGTCGCCCATCCCCACGAGGCGGAGGCTCTCGCCCGCCGCATCGTCGAGGCTGTGGGCCTGCCCTACGCGGTCGAGGGCAACCACGTGGTGGTCGGCACCAGCATCGGCATCGCCCTGGCGCCGGGCGACGGCGCCGATCCCGACACCCTGTTCAAGAACGCGGATCTCGCCCTCTACCGCGCCAAGCCCGAGGGACGCGGGGTCGCCCGCTTCTTCGAGCCCGAGATGGATGCGCAGATCAAGCGCCGCCGCCGCCTGGAGCTCGACCTGCGCGCCGCCCATGACGGGCAGCAGTTCGAGCTCTGGTACCAGCCGCAGGTGGACGCCGCGACCGGGGTGGTGGGCGGCTTCGAGGCGCTGCTGCGCTGGCGCCACGGCGAGCGCGGCCTCGTCTCGCCCGCCGACTTCATCCCGCTCGCCGAGGAGATCGGGCTCATCGTCCCCCTGGGCGAGTGGGTCATCCGGCGCGCCTGCGCGGACGCTGCCTTGTGGCCCGTGGACGTGCGCGTCGCGGTCAACGTGTCGGCGGCGCAGTTCGGGAGCCGCTCCATCGAGAAGGTGGTTCTCACGGCCTTGGCCGCGACGGGGCTCGACCCGCGCCGCCTGGAGCTCGAGATCACCGAATCCGTGCTGCTCACCGACACCGAGGCGACGCTCGCCACCCTGCATCGCCTGCGCGGCATCGGGGTGCGGATCTCCCTCGACGATTTCGGCACGGGCTACTCGTCCCTGAGCTACCTGCGCCGCTTTCCCTTCGACAAGATCAAGATCGACCGCTCCTTCGTGCGCGAGCTGGAGCGCGCCGACTCGGCCGCGATCGTCGAGGCCGTGGTGGATCTCGCCGCCAAGCTGGGCATGGCGACCACCGCCGAGGGCGTCGAGACCGCCGAGCAGTTGGCGCTCGTGCGCGCCAAGGGCTGCACCGAGGTCCAGGGCTACCTGTTCAGCCCGCCCCGCCCCGGCTGCGAGGTGCCGGCGATCCTGAGGGCGCTGAGCGCGCCGATGCCGGCGGTGGCCTGACGCCCCACATCGCGGGACGCACGGGCCGGGGGGAACCCCAATTCGCGGCCGTGTCGACCCGTCACGCTTGGCGTTGCATCCCGCGCTTGCTATCTCCCGCGCGAGATCTCATCCGTCCGCGCGTCGCGGACCAACGCAAAGTTCCTGATGTCCGCCCCCTCGATCGACAAGATCCGCAACTTCTCCATCGTGGCCCATATCGACCACGGCAAGTCGACGCTGGCGGACCGCCTCATCCAGACCACGGGCGCGCTCGCCGAGCGCGAGATGACCGAGCAGGTCCTCGACTCGATGGACATCGAGCGCGAGCGCGGCATCACCATCAAGGCCCAGACGGTGCGCCTCGAATACAAGGCGAGGGACGGCGAGACCTATATCCTCAACCTCATGGACACGCCGGGCCACGTCGACTTCGCCTACGAGGTGTCGCGCTGCCTGGCCGCCTGCGAGGGATCGCTCCTCGTGGTCGACGCCTCGCAAGGGGTCGAGGCCCAGACGCTCGCCAACGTCTACCAGGCGATCGACGCCAATCACGAGATCGTGCCGGTCCTCAACAAGATCGACTTGCCGGCGGCCGAGCCCGACCGGGTCAAGGAGCAGATCGAGGAGGTGATCGGCATCGACGCCTCGCAGGCGATCCCGATCTCTGCCAAGACGGGCATCAACATCGAGGGCGTGCTGGAGGCCATCGTCACGCGCCTGCCGCCGCCGAAGGGCGACCGCGCCGCGCCGCTCAAGGCCCTCCTCATCGATTCCTGGTACGACGCCTATCTCGGCGTCGTCGTGCTGGTGCGCGTCGTCGACGGGCAGCTGAAGAAAGGCATGAACATCCGCATGATGGGGACCGGTGCCGTCTACGGCGTCGACCGCATCGGCGTGTTCCGCCCGAAAATGCAGGACGCCGAGGTGCTCGGCCCCGGCGAGGTCGGCTTCCTCACGGGCTCGATCAAGGAGGTGGCCGACACCCGCGTGGGCGACACCATCACCGAGGACAAGCGCCAGACCGCTCAGGCCCTGCCGGGCTTCAAGCCCGTCCAGCCGGTGGTGTTCTGCGGCCTGTTCCCCGTGGACGCCGCAGACTTCGAGAACCTGCGCGCCGCCATGGGCCGGCTTCGCCTCAACGACGCGAGCTTCTCCTACGAGATGGAGACCTCCGCGGCGCTGGGCTTCGGCTTCCGCTGCGGGTTCCTGGGGCTCCTCCACCTCGAGATCATCCAGGAGCGCCTCGAGCGCGAGTTCAACCTCGACCTCATCTCCACGGCGCCGAGCGTGGTCTACCACCTCAAGCTCACCGACGGCTCGACCATCGAGCTCCACAACCCGGCCGACATGCCGGACGTGATGAAGATCGAATCGATCGAGGAGCCCTGGATCCGGGCCACCATCCTCACCCCGGACGACTATCTCGGCTCCGTGCTGAAGCTGTGCCAGGACCGGCGCGGCGTGCAGATCGACCTCAACTATGTCGGCAAGCGCGCCATGGTGGTCTACGACCTGCCGCTCAACGAGGTGGTGTTCGACTTCTACGACCGCCTCAAGTCCATCTCGAAGGGCTACGCCTCCTTCGACTACCACATCTCCGACTACCGCGAGGGCGACCTCGTCAAGATGCAGATCCTCGTCAACGGCGAGCCCGTCGACGCGCTCTCGATGCTGGTCCACCGCCAGCGCGCCGAGATGCGCGGGCGCGCCATGTGCGAGAAGCTGCGCGAGCTCATCCCGCAGCACCTGTTCCAGATCCCGATCCAGGCCGCGATCGGCGGAAAAATCATCGCGCGCGAAACCATCCGCGCCTTGCGCAAGGATGTCACCGCCAAGTGCTACGGCGGCGACATCTCCCGCAAGCGCAAGCTTCTCGACAAGCAGAAGGAGGGCAAGAAGCGCA
>DASPJU010000683.1:0-5555 GCA_035628475.1 Salinarimonas sp.
GCGCACCTCGACCCGCGCCCCCGCGAAGGTCGGCGGCGCCAGCCGGCCGACGTCGTTCGAGAAGCCGTAGGGCTCGGAGGGCACGCCCAGCGCGTTGCGATCAAGCCGGCCGTTGCCGTTGGCGTCCTGGTAGACCGCCACCGCGAGCGCGCCCGCCGCCACGCCCCGGAACGCGAAGGTCATGGTGCCCCCGCGCGGCGCGCGCTGATCGCCCTGGGTGCAGGACGATTCCTGAAGCGCGGTGGGGCACAGGCCCACATAGACCTGCCCCCCGCCGGCCTGCACGCCCGAGACCTGCACCGTCACGGTCGCGGCTTGCGCGGTCGAGGCGAGGGCTGCGAGGGCGCAGGCGAGAGCGAGACGCATGTCAGGTCTCCGCGGCCGCGGTCGCGCCGGCGGCGCGGCGGAAGCGGAAGAAGGGCTGGCGCGCGCGCCGGCGCGCCGTCATGTCGTAGCTGAGCAGCCGGTGCGTGATGCGCGCGCCCTCGAAGATCACGGGGAGCCCCGAGCCCGGATGCGTGCCCCCGCCCACCAGGTAGACGCCGTCGCCGAAGCGGTTGTGCGGGCGGAAATAGAGCATCTGCCCCAGGTCGTGCGACAGGTTGAAGGTGGCGCCCTCGTTGACCCCGTGCTCGTCGCGCCAGTCCAGCGGCGTGAGGACGCGCTCGTAGCGCACCCGGGATTCGAGGTCCTTGTGCCCCAGCTCCGCCAGGCGGCGATAGGCGAGCGCCCGGAAGCGCGGCGCCTCGAGGGTCCAGTCGGTCTCCCCGCGCAGGTTGGGCACGGGGATCAGGACGTAGAGCGCGGTGTGGCCCTGCGGCGCCATGGTCGGGTCCGTGCGGCCCGCGTGCTGGACGTAGAACGACGGGTTGTCCGGGAGGATGCCCTCGCCGATCTCGCGGATGTTGCGCTCGTAATCCTTGGCCAGCACGATCGTGTGGTGCTGGAGGTCGCCGACGTCGCCCTCGATCCCGAGATACATCATGAAGGTCGAGCAGGAGAGGCGCGCCCGGTCGATCTTGGCGTCGGGCCAGCGCCGGCGGCGCTCCTCCGGGACGAGCCGGCGCACCGCGTGGCCGAAATCGCCGTTGATCACCACCGCGTCGGCCGGGTGCCGGTCGCCGCCCGCGATCACGCCCACCGCCCGGTCGCCCTCGTAGAGCACCCGGTCCACGGGGGTGTCGAGGTGGATGCGCACCCCCAGGCGCTCGGCCAGCCGCGCCATGGCCTCGCAGACCGCGCCGCAGCCGCCCATGGGGTGATAGACCCCGTGCTCGTATTCGAGGAAGCTGAGGATCGTGAACAGGCTGGGGCACTGGAAGGGCGACATGCCCAGATACTTGGTCTGGAACGAGAACGAGAGGCGCACCCGCGGGTCGGCGAAGTAGCGCCGCAGGTCCTCGTCCACGGAGGAGAGCGGCCGCAGGTGGGAGAGCGCCGCGATCATGGCGGGCGACATCACCGAGTGCGGCGAACAGAAGTCCTGCTGCAGCACGGGCTCGAACTTGGCGAGCTTCGCCCGGTTGTCGGCCAGGAAGGCGCGCACGTTGCGCGCGTCCGCGGGCGCGATGCGCGCGATCTCCGCCTCGAGGCGCTCGACGTTCGGGGTCGCCAGGATCTCGCCGCCGCCCTCGAAGATGAGGTGGTATTGCGGATCGAGGCGCTTCAGCTCGACATGGTCCTCCAGGCGCTCGCCGCAGGACTCGAAGATCTCGGCCAGGATCCGGGGATAGAGGAAGAAGGTCGGCCCGATGTCGAAGCGGTAGCCGCCCGGGGCCGTCACGGTCTTGGTCCGCCCGCCGATCGCCGCGTCCCGCTCGTAGAGATCGACGCTCGCACCGTCCCGCGCCAGCATGAGGGCCGAGGCGAGGCCGCCGGGGCCGGCGCCGACGACGGCGACGCGAGCATTCGCGAGGGGGGTGGACGTCATCGAGCCTTCCCTTCTTTATCGTTGGCCCCAGATGGCGACGGCCCTGGGGCGGGCATCCGCCGCCGACTGTTCCTTGGCGCTTACGCGGAACGCGGGCGACAGGATCACCCGGCGGGAGGTGCGGGGCGCGGGTCCCCGCCCTTGTTGTAGCGCCCCGGTGCCGTAACGGAAGCCCCCGATCGGCGCCGGACGGGAGCCGCGACAGGGGCGAAAGCCTTGGAGCGCCTAGGTTTGGCAGGGTGCCGCAGGTGCCGGATGCGGCGCAAGGTCGCTCTGCCCCGCTATCCCCATGGAAAGGGGGCGCCGCCTCACCGCCCCGGTCGGGTCTGCGTGATCAGGCTCGCCACGACCGAGAAGCCGCCGAAGGCGAGGTAGGGCCAGCGCACCTCGTCGGCGAAGCCGAAGAGCCAGGGCGCCGCCATGAGGAACAGCCCGCCCGCGCCGTCGAGGGCGAGATGGGCCGGGACCGGCAGGACCGGGAGGACGCCCCATTCGTAGGCCGTCGCGAAGGAGTACAGGAAGGCGCCGACCCCGAAGAACATCAGCAGGAACCCCGCCGTGCCTCCGGAAAAGCCCAGCGCCCAGGGCGCCGCGAAGGCGAGGGCGCCCCACAGGTAGTCGATGAGGCCGTGGACTCGGGTGGGCAGGAAGCGCATGGGCCTACCGGTCCTGGACGGCGTGGGCATGGGCGACCGCGGCGGTCGCCGCGCCGCGGGTCGAGAGGACGGGCTCGTCGGCGATCTCCCCCACGAGGCCCGCGATCCCCTCGGCGATCTCCTCGGTCGCGAAGTGGTGGATCATGTGCCCGAGCCCCGGCAGGACGCGCAGCCGGCTGCCGGCGATCTCCCGGGCGAGCGGCACCGATTGCTCCTCCGTCGTGACGATCCGGTCCTCGTCGCCCGCCATGATCAGGGTCGGGACGGCGATCTCGTGGTAGCGGTCGGCGATTGCGGCGGCGCTGGGGATCATCAGCACCGTGTCCTCGGAGGCGGCGCGGATCTGGCTCGGGCGATAGGCGAGCGGATGCGGGTACTCGCGCATGAACCGCTCCGGCACGGGCTGCGGCTCGTAGATGCGGCGCAGGAGCAGGGGCTCGAGCGCCGCCGACAGGGTGGGGCCGAGCGTGTAGCGGAACAGGTCGCCCGCGACCGGCACCGCCGGCAGGGAGAACAGGACCACGTCCGAGCGTGGGGTCGGGAAGTAGTATCCCGACAGGAGCGCCAGGGCGCCGACCGCCTCCGGGCGGGTCACGCCCAGCGCGGCCGCGGTGAGCGCCCCCCAGGAATGGCCGACCACCACGGGCCGCTCGAGGCCCAGCATCGCGCAGGCGTCGGCGACGAGCCCCGCCTGGCGGACCGCATCGAACAGGCGCAGCCGCGGCCGGCGGGTATGGCCGAAGCCCGGCCGGTCGAACACGACCACCCGGTGGTCGCGGGCGAGACGGTCCAGGAGCCCGCTCGACTCGATGTCCTCCACCGTGGCGCCGTTGCCGTGCAGCACCACGACCGGGGGCGCGTCGCGCGGGCCGCGCTCCAGGACGTGCATCCGCACGCCGTCCACCGTGATGAAGCGCCCTTTCGGCGGGTTGGCGCGCTCGGCCGCGCGGGCCTGGGCGTGGCGCCAGAGCGCGACGCCGGCGAGCGCGGCGGCGCCGAGCGCCAGGGCTTGGGTGCGTCGCGTCATGGGGTCTCCTGCCGTCCGGCTCGACAACCGGAGGCGCCCGCCCGGGTTCCGCCGCGCGCGCTTGCGCATCGCCCCGCCCTGCGGTCCATTGGCGCCGGAGCGCGGGATGCAGGGAGAACGGGATGGCGGCGGGAACCGATCGGCTGGCGGCGGCGGCGCGGCGCCTGCTCGCGCATGTGGGCGAGCGGCTCGAGGCGGATCTCGCGATCCGGCTGTGGACGGGGGAGACGATCCCGCTGAGGCCGGGCGCGCGCGACGACGTGGTGATCGCGATCGAGACGCCCGCCGCCGTGACGCGGCTGCTCCGCCGCCCGCGCCTGTCGACGCTGGTCGACCTCATGGCGGCCGGCGACGTCGCGATCCGGGGCGGCACGCTCCTCGATCTCGCGGCGCGCCGGGGCGACATGAAGGCCAAGGGCCTGCTCAAGCGCCTCGACAAGAGGCTGGTCGCGACCTCCCTGTGGCCCTTCCTCGTGGCTCGGGCCGCGGAGCTGCCCTCCCGCCACGCCTATGCGGGCGTCCAGGCGGAGCGCGACGAGGCCGGGCGGGACAACAAGGCCCTGGTGCAGTTCCACTACGACCTGTCCAACGCCTTCTACGCCCTCTTCCTCGACCCCGAGATGGTCTATTCCTGCGCCTATTTCCCGACCTGGGAGGCGAGCCTGGAGGAGGCGCAGGTCGCCAAGCTCGACATGATCTGCCGCAAGCTGCGCCTGAAGCCGGGCGAGCGCTTCCTCGACATCGGCTGTGGCTGGGGCTGGCTCGTGTGCCACGCGGCCCGGGCCTACGGGGTCACGGCGCACGGAGTGACGCTCTCCCAGGCGCAGTTCGACTTCGCGCAGGAGAAGATCCGCCGCCTCGGGCTCCAGGACCGGGTCACGATCGAGCTCAAGGACTACCGGGCCCTCGAGGGCACCTTCGACAAGATCGCCTCGATCGGCATGTTCGAGCATGTGGGGCGCGCCAACCACGCCACCTATTTCGCCCAGATGCGCGCGCTCCTGCGCCCCCGCGGCCTGCTGCTCAACCACGCGATCTCGCGCCCGGGCAAGCGCTCGGAGCGGGCGTTCCGGCGTAAGCGGCCGGAGTACCAGGCGATCGTGGACTACATCTTCCCCGGGTCCGAGCTCGACCATATCGGGTCGAGCGTCGCCACGATGGAGCGCGGCGGCTTCGAGATCCACGACGTGGAGGGCTGGCGGGAGCATTACGCCCTGACCACGCGGCGCTGGTGCGAGCGCCTCTACGCCAACCGGGAGGCCGCCGAGCGGGAGGTGGGCCCGGAGAAGGTGCGCCTGTGGCTGCTCTATCTCGCGGGCGTCTCGCTCGGCTTCGAGCGCGGCACGATCGGCATCTACCAGACGCTCGGCTCCGCCCGGGCGCGGGGCGCCTCGGGCCTGCCGCCGACGCGGGGGGATCTCTATGGGTGAGGGGGCGGGAGCCCCCCGCCCCTACTCGGCGAGAGCCGCCAGGATCCGGGCCCAGGAGCGGGCGCCCTTGTGGAAGCTCGTGAGGTCGTATTTCTCGTTGGGCGAATGGACCCGGTCGTCGTCGAGGCCGAAGCCCACCAGCACGGTGTCGAGGCCCAGCACCCGCTTGAAGTCGCCCACGATGGGGATCGAGCCGCCCGAGCCGATGACCACGGGCTCCGTCCGCCACTCCTCGCGCAGGGCCGCTTCCGCCGCCTTGAGCTGGGGCATGTCGAAGGGCAGCGCGATGGCGCGCGAGCCCTTGTGGCGGATCATCTCGTAGGAGCAGTCGGCGGGGATGCGCGCCTTGACGTGCGCCTCCAGCGCCCGCGACACGGCCGCGGGATCCTGCTCGCCCACGAGGCGGAAGGACACCTTGCAGCGCGCCTCGGCGGCGATCACCGTCTTGGTCCCCTCCCCGGTATAGCCGCCGGTGATCCCGTTGACGTCGCAGGTCGGGCGGGACTGGATCT
>DASPJU010000684.1:0-9315 GCA_035628475.1 Salinarimonas sp.
ACCGTCCTGCGGGTGACCGTCACCACGAGCCTCGCCGTTCCCGGCAGCGTCGGCGACCTGGCGCAGCAGAGGACGGCGAGCGAGGCGGCTCGCCGCGCCGTCTACGAGATGATGGCGCAGGAGTGCCGATCCATGTCCGAGGCCTTCAAGGCCGATTGCCGGATCGCGTCCGTGAACGCGACGACCTCGATGCAGGCCCGCCACGCGGGCAGCGAGGGCATTCAGGTCAACGGCACGGGGACCTTCGAGCTCACGGGCAGACCCAACTGAGGGCGCCGGTCGTCGGCCGCGAAGGCCGGGAGCAGGCCTCGTCTGGAGGCCCTCCGACGCCTGCGGAAGCGTCGGAGAGCCGCCAGGCTTTTGGTTCGACGTAAGTCCAGGAGAACCGGCAGCCGCTCCTCCTGGACACGCCCTACCCGTCCAGCCGCCCGCTCGCGTGGGCCAGCATCGTGTAGACCTTGCCGGTCTCGGAGGTGAGATAGGTCCGGGCCAGCATGTTGTCGCGGTCGTCGCGCGACACCTCGGTGATCAGGCGCTCGAACTCGTCCACGTAGCGGTCGACGGTCTGCTTGAACTCCGCGTCGCGGCGGTACTTGCGGCGGATCTCCTCGAAGGTCTGCTGGCCCTGCAGGGTGTAGAGCCGGCGCGAGAAGACGTTGCTCTCGCCCCTCCGGTAGCGGTCCCACATCTCCACGGCCGCCTCGTGGTCCACCATGCGGGCGATGTCGCCCGAGATGGTGTTGAGCGAGTCGAGGGTGGTGGCGCGGGCGGGAGCGGCCGGCGCCTCCCGGCGGGGCGGGGCGGGCGCGGGGGCCGGCTCCTCGTCGCGCGAGGCCCGCGACAGGAGATCGGAGAGCCAGCCGCCGCGGGCGCCGGGTGCCGCGGCCGGCGTGGGCGCCGGGGCGGCCGGGGGCGCCGGCTCGCGCCGGGGCGCCGGCCGCTCGGGAGCGGGGGCGGGCTGGCGCGCCGGAGGCGCGACCGGGTCGGGCTGGCGGGCCGCGGCGGGGGCCGGACGCGGCTCCGCCGGGATCGGCGCCGGCAGAGGCGCCGGCGCCGGCCGGGGGACGGGCGCGGGGACCGGAGCGGGTGCCGCGACGGCCGCGGGCGCGGACCCCGCCGAGGCGGCGCGGGCCGGCACGGCGTCGACGGCGCGGCCCGAGCGGGAGACGAGCTCGGACAGCTCGGTGAGCGCCCGGATCTGCTCGGCCACGACGCGCCGCATGTCGGCGGCGGCGGCCTCGGTCTCCTGGGGCAGGGCCGTGGCGTTGCGGGCGAGCTCGGCGCGGGTCGCCTCGAGCTCGTGCCGCACCTGCGCGGAGAGCCCGCGCAGCTCGCCCGCCGCGTCCCGGAAGCGCGCGGTGGCGGTCTCCAGCGCGAGGCCCATCTCGCCCGCCACGCCCTCGAGGGCCTCGCGCAGGGCCGCGGCCGTGCGCTCGCGCTCGCCCTGCGTGGTCTCGCGGATGCGGTCGAACTGCGTGCCGATGGCGTCCGCGGCGGCCTGGGTGCCCGTGGCGAGCAGGTGCCCGATCTGGCGGGTGCGGGCCTCGGCGCCGCGCAGGCCCTCCTCGACGCGCTGCGCGAAGGCCTCGGTCGTCCCCTCGATCTCCCCCGAGCGCGCCTCGATGCGGGCGATGAGGGATTCGAGCGCCGCGTTGCGCTCGGACAGCGTCGTGCCCATGCGGTCCTCGACGCGCTCCAGCATCTGGGCGGCCTCCGCGAGGCTGCCGATCTGGCCCTGCGTCGTGGCGGCGAGCGCCTGGCCGCGCTCGTCGAGGGCGCGCACCAGCTCGGCGGCCTCCCGCAGGGCGCCGCCGGAGGCCTCGCGCAGGGCCTCGACCCCGGCGCCGAGGCGCTCGGAGGCCTCGCCCGTATGCTCCGCGACCCCCACCACGAGAGCCTCGATCTGCGCCGCGCGATCCGCCAGGGTGCGGGCCACGGCGCCGAGATCGGCCCCGGCCCGGCCCGCCACGTCGGACAGGCCGCGATGGACCTGGTCGACCCGGGTCAGCACCGCGCCGAGCTCGTCGCGCAGCCGCGCATTGGCCTCGGCGAGCGCCGCGACCGTGCGGGCCGTGCCGCCCTCGATCACCTCGCCCAGGCGGGCCGCGGAGGCCTCGTAGACCGAGGCCGCCTCGGCGGTGCCCTCGCGCAGGGCCTCGATCACGGCGCCGCCGCGGCTTTCCAGCCCCTGCACCACGCCCTCGCCCACCGCCGCGACCTCGCGGGTGATGGCCTCGCCGCGGGCGCCGATCGATTCCACCAGGGCCGCGCCCTGATGGCGGAAGATGTCGTCCACCTCGGCCACGCGATGCCCGAGCGCCGCCACGACGGCGTTGCCGCGCCGGTCGATGAGGGTGGCGAGCGTCGCGCCGCGCTCGTCGATGAGGCTCGAGAAGGCCTGGCTGCTCTCCTCGAACAGGGCGGTGATGCGCGACGCCCGGTCCTCGAGCCCGCCCACCAGCGCGTCGCCGCGCTGGTCGAGGGTCGAGGCGATGGAGGACGCGCCCTGGTCGAGCAGCGTCGCGATCTGTCCGATGCGGCCCTGGAGGGTGACCAGGAGGGCCTCGCCGCGCCGGTCGAGGGCGCCGGTGAGGAGCTCGCCGCCTCGGTCGAGCACGTCCGCGATGCGGTTCACGCGCTCCTCCACGGCGCCCACGAAGGCGCCGCCGCGGTCGTCGAGGGCGCCCGTGAGCGCCATGGCCCCGTCCTCCAGCACGCCGCCGATGCGCCCGACGCGCTCGTCGAGGGCGACCACGATCGAGTCGCCGCGCTGCTCCAGGATCCGGGTCAGCCGGTCGCCGCCGCCCTCGATGAGGCCGGACAGCCGCGCGATGCGCTCCTCCATGGCCTCGCCGAGCGCCTGGCCGCGCCCGTCGAGCACCTCCGCCAGCGTCTCGCCGGAGCGGTCCACGACGCTCGTGAGCTCGGCGACCCGGGCGCCGATCGCCTGCGCGACCGCCTCGCCGCGCTCGTCCATCAGGTCGGCGAAGCGCGTCGTGCCGGTCTCGAGGAGCGACTGCACCTCGTTCATGCGGTTGCCGAGCGAGGCCACGACCCGCTCGCCGCGCTCGTCGAGGATGAGGCCGAGCGAGCGGGTGCCCTCGTCGAGGAGGTCCGCCACCTGCGAGACCCGCTCGCCCATCACGGTCACGACCTCGCGGCCGCGACGGTCGAGCTCGTCCACGATGGCCGCACCCCGGCCCTCGATGAGCTCGCCCAGCACGCGGGTGCGCGCGTCGAGGCTCTCGTCGATGACCCGGCCGCGCTCGTCGAGGAGCCCGGCCACGCCCTCCAGGCGCCCGACCACCCGGTCCTCGAAGCGGGCCACGCCCCCGTCGAGGATGCCGGCGATCTCCTGCGCCCGCCCGCCCAGCGCCGCCGCGATGAGGCCGGTGCGCTCGTCGAGCGTCGCGGCGATCTCGTCCGCCCGCCCGCCGAGGGTCCGGTTGATCTCCTCGGCCCGGGCGGCCAACGTTTCCGACAGCGAGGCGCTGCGGGCCGAGACGATCTGGGCGATCTCGTCGGCGCGGGCGTCGAGCGCCTGGGCGACCTCGCGCCCGCCCTCGGCGAGCACGCGCGCCATCTCGCCCGTGCGCACCACGAGGGCCTCGTTGAGGGCCGTGGCGCGGGCGGCGAGCGACTGGTCGATGCGGCCCACGAGGCCGTCGAAGGTGGCGGTGATCTCCTGGCCGCGCTTGGACGCCCGCTCCTCCAGGGCGCCCAGCTGCGCCTCGATCGTGTCGGCGGCGTCGCGGGTGCGCTCGCTCAGGGTCTCGCCGAGCAGGCGGCCCTGGACGTTGACGATCCGGTCCATCTCCTCCAGGCGGCCGGAGACGGTCGCGGCAAGCGAGCCGAGATCCTCGCCCAGGCGGGCGGCGAGCTCGCCGCCGCGGTGCACGATGGTCGTCTCCAGGGCCGCGAGGCGCTCGCCCAGGGCCCCGTCGAGGGCGCGTCCGCGCTCCTCGAGGGTTTCGGCGACGCCCTGGCCCGTGCGGCCGAGGATCTCGTTGATGCGCGCGCCCTGGTTCGCGATGGCGAGCACGATGTCGCGTCCCGTGCCGGCGAGCCGGGTCTCGATGTCGCCGGTGCGGGTCGCGAGCTCCTGGGCGACCGTGCGGGTGGCGCCCTCCAGGGCCGCCGTGACGGCGCCGGTGCGCTCGTCGAGGACGTTCGAGACCTGCTCGCCGATGGCGCCGAGGCGGCCCTCCAGGGCCTCGCCGCGCACCACGACCGCCTCCTCGATGCGGCCCGCGACCCCGTCGAGGCGGGCCGCGACCTCCTCGCCCCGCGCCGCGAGGCTGCGGTCGAAGCCCTCGGCGCTGCGCTCGAAGGCCTCGCGCACCTCCTGGCCCCGGGCCAGGATCTGCTCGCTCGCCTGCGCCCCGGCGAGGGCGAAGGCCTCGCGCAGGTGGCCGGAGCGGGTGAGGAACTCGGTCACCAGGGCGGTCAGCGAGGCGCTCAGCTCCTCCCGCACCGCGACGCCGCGCGCCGTGATCTCCTCGCCGGCCTGGTTGCCCGCCAGCAGGAAGCCCTCGCGCAGCTCGCCGGAGCGGGTCACGAACTCGGCCACCAGGGCGGTCAGCGCCGCCCCGAGCTCCTCGCGCATGGCGGCGCCGCGCTGGGTGATCTCCTCGCCGGCCCGGCTGCCGGCGGCCGCGAACTCCGCCTGCAGCTCGGCGCTGCGGGCCAGGAAGACCCCTACGAGCTCGTCGCCCGTGCGCTGGAGCGCGGCGCGCGCCTCCTCGCCCCGGGTGCCGATCTCGCCGCCCACGCCCGCGGCCGCGGCCGCGATCCCGTCGCGCACCTCGGCGCCCCGCGCCGCGATCTCGCCCACGATCTCCGAGCCCGTGGCGGCGAGCCGCTGGGTGATCTCGCCGCCGCGGGTCGCGAAGCTCTCCTCCAGGGACCGGGCGGTGCGCTCGATGGAATCGCGCACCTCGCTGCCGCGCTGGGCCAGCGCGTGGACGACGCCCATGCCGGTGTCGCCGAGCGCCGCGGTGATGCGCTGCGCGCCCTCGTCCAGCCCGCGCGTGACGACGGCGCCCGTCCCCTCCAGGGAGCCCGAGATCTCCCGCGCCTTGCCCTCGAGGGCATGGGTGAGGGAGCCGCCCACCTCCGCGATGCCGGCGCGCATCTCGGTGGCGGTGCCGGCCAGGCGCTCGACGAGCTCGTTGCCCCGCGCGACGACCTCGGCCGCGACCTGGTCGCCCGTCCGGCCGAGGGCCTGGGTGATCTCCTGGCCGCGGGTCTCGAGGGACGTGGTGACCCGGTCGCCCGCGGCGTCCACGGCCCCGACGATGCGCTGCGAGGCGGTCTCGAGGTCCTGGGTGAGGGTCTGGTGCGAGCCCGCGATGGCGGCGCGCACCCGCTCGGCATTGGTGACGATGGCCTCGCGCTGGGCGACGAGCTCGTCCACGAGGGAGCGGATGCGGATCTCGTTGTCGGAATAGGCCCGCTCGAGGGTGGAGATCTCGGAGCGCACGAGGGTCTCGAGCTCGCCGGCGCGGGCCAGCGCGCGCTCGACGCCGTCGTTCACCGCGGCCACCTCGCGGCGCACCGCCTGCGACACGGTGAGGACCGCGTCCGTGGAGAGCGTCTCGGGCTGGGCGAGCCGCATCGCCACCTCGCCCATGGCCCGGGCGACGAGGCGCATCTCCTGCGTGCGCATCAGGACGAGGCCCGCGACGAGGAACAGGACCGGGGGCGCCACCACCACGGCCGCGGCGACGAGGAGTTGGAGGGGGGTGAGCACCGCGAGGAGGTTCTCGAGGCCCAGCTGCGAGGCCGCGTAGCCGCCGAACGCGCCGATCCAGAGCAGCCCGCCCAGGAGCGCGAGCCAGATCGGCCGGCGCGACGCCCGGGTCTGGAGCGCCTGGAGCATGGTGCCCACCGTCTGGCGGTCGTCGTTGGCGACCGCGGTCCGATCGGGGCTCACGAAGGCCGGGCGCGGGGGCGAGCGGTCCACGGGAGGCGCTTCAGGGGCGTTGGAGGGGCGCTCCAGGCGCGCGGGCGGGGCGGCGGGCGAGGCCTGCGGAGATGGGGACGGCGGGGGCGGCGGAGGCGGAGGCGCGAGCTCGTCGTCGCGGATCTCGGGGAGGCGGGGTTCCGTGCCCTGGGGCGCGGGGGCCGCAGGGTCGAGCCTGAGCGCCTGCTCGATCGCCGACAGAGCCGCTTCCGCCGGGTCCTTGAGCTTCTTTTCCATGGCCATGAATCGCCGCCTCGATGACGCCACACGCACGCGCCCGGCCCGGGGTCGCCGCGCCGCATGCGGGGCGTCGCCGGACGTCGTCCACCCCTCCGGACCGCCGCCCGCCTCCTGCAGCCGGCCGCCCGTCATGGTTTACGCGCTGTTTACCAAACGAGTTTAGCCCCCGGTCCCCCGATTTGAAACCCGAGCGCCCGGACGACCTCCGGTTTTCGTTAACGCCGCGATGGCGGAACCGCGCAAAGCCGCGTGCCGCAAGGACTTGGCGCCCGCGCCGATTCCTGGGGACGGCGCGCCCGGCCCGGTCGGCGTCAACGCGGGGTTAAGCTGCGCGCGCGAGGGTGGGGCCATGACGGCCTTTCTCGACACCGACCATCTCGCCCGCGCCACCTTCGAGGACGCCGACCTCGAGGCCGAGCTCCTCGACCTGTTCCGCGACCAGTGCCGCCGGCTCGCCCCGGGGCTCGCGGGGGAGGGAGCCGCCGGCCAGCGCCGCGAGGACGCCCATACCCTCAAGGGGGCGGCGCGGGCCATCGGCGCCGGGCCGCTCGCCGAGAGCCTCGAGCGCCTCGAGGCGGCCCTGGCCGAGCGCGCCGACCCGCCCCCGCGCGCCGAGCTCGCCGCCTTCGCGGCGGCCCTGGGCCCCACGCTCGCCGCGCTCGAGGCCCGCCGGGCGGTCCTTCCGGCCTGAGCGACCGGGCCTGGGGTCTCGACCTCGCGCGAAAATGCTCTAGACAGCGGGCACGCGCGCCGGCCGCGCCCCGCCCTGTCAGGAGTCTCGCATGGTCAAGATCACGTATATCGACGCCCAGGGAACCGCCCGCTCCGTCGAGGCGCCGGTGGGCTCGACCGTGATGGAGACGGCGATCCGCAACAACATCCCCGGCATCGACGCGGAATGCGGCGGCGCCTGCGCCTGCGCCACCTGCCACGTCTACGTGGACGAGGCCTGGCGCGAGGCGGTGGGCGAGCCCGAGCCCATGGAGGAGGACATGCTCGACTTCGCCTCCGACGTGCGCCCCAATTCCCGCCTCTCCTGCCAGATCCGCGTGAAGGACGGCCTCGACGGGCTCACCGTCACGACGCCGGCCAAGCAGGGGTAGCTCGCGCCGTCGTTCCCGGGCCGCGCAGCGGAGCCCGGACCGACGGGCGTCAGCCGTCCACCGCGAGTTCCGCCGGCGCGCCCATGATGGTGCCGAGCAGGCGCTCGCATTCGCTGAGGTCGTCCAGCGCCGCGCGCAGGCGCTCGACCTCGCCGCGCGAGAGGGCATGGGCGCCGAGCACGTCGGCGGGCAGCGGCTCGGGAGCGCTCCCGGCCTCGATCGCCTCGGCCGGAGCCCCGGCCTCCGGCGGGCCGTCCGGCTCGGGGTCCACGGGCTGCTCGCCGCGCCCGACCGCCTGCACGAAGCGGATGCCCTCGGCCTTGAGGATGCGCTGCACGCCCTTGATCGTGTAGCCCTCGCGGTAGAGCAGGTGGCGGATGCCGCGCAGGAGGTCGACGTCCTCGGGCCGGTAATAGCGCCGCCCGCCCGCGCGCTTGAGCGGCCGGATCTGGCCGAAGCGCGTCTCCCAGAAGCGCAGGACGTGCTGGGGCAGGTCGATGTCCTCGGCGACCTCGCTGATCGTGCGGAACGCCTGCGGGCTCTTGTCCATGGCCTAACCCCTGCGCGACAGCCTCACTCGTCCGGCGCGGCCTCGCCGTTGATGCGGGCCTTGAGCACGTTCGAGGGCTTGAACACCATCACCCGGCGCGGCTCGATCGGCACCTCGACCCCCGTCTTGGGGTTGCGCCCGACCCGCTCGCCCTTGTCGCGCACCACGAAGGAGCCGAACGAGGACAGCTTCACGGTCTCGCCGCGCACGAGGCAGTCGCAGATCTCCGTCAGGACCGCCTCGACCAGCGCCGACGACTCGGTGCGGGACAGCCCCACCCGTTGGTAGACCGCCTCGCTCAAGTCGGCCCGCGTCACCGTCCGCCCTGCCATGCGCCCCGCCTCCAAGTGTTTCGTTGCCTGCTATCTATCTGAAAAGGAACGCTATTCGGTGAGGGCACGAGAATCAAGGCGCCTCTTCCGCAAATCAGCGAGCGCTCCACCTAACGCGGCGCGCCGAGAACGCAAGGGGCGCGGCGCGGTCGCGCCTCGCGCCTCGCGCCGGGGCCGCGCCGCGCCGTTGAGGCCCCGTTCACCCTCGCGATCGAAGCCCCCGCCTTGACCCGGGGCCGGCGGCTTGCTTTGTCGGGGCCGGATTCGGCATCGTCCAGGGATCCTGGAGGCTACCTCGTGCGCAAATATTTCGGAACCGACGGCATTCGCGGGCGCGCCAACGGGGTCATCACCCCCGAGCTCGCCCTCAAGGTCGGCCAGGCGGCGGGGCTCACCTTCCGCCGCGGCCATCACCGCAACCGCGTGGTCATCGGCAAGGACACCCGCCTGTCGGGCTACATGATCGAGACCGCCATGGTGGCGGGCTTCACCTCGGTGGGCATGGACGTGCTGCTGCTCGGCCCCATGCCGACCCCGGCGGTGGCCATGCTGACCCGATCCATGCGCGCGGATCTGGGCGTGATGATCTCGGCCTCGCACAACGCCTTCGAGGACAACGGCATCAAGATCTTCGGCCCGGACGGCTTCAAGCTGTCCGACGAGGTCGAGCGCTCGATCGAGACGTTGCTGGACTCCGACCTCACGCGCCAGCTCGCCGCCTCCCCCGATCTCGGACGCGCCAAGCGCATCGAGAGCGTGCATGCCCGCTACATCGAGTTCGCCAAGCGCACCCTGCCGCGGCGGGTGGATCTGGCGGACATGCGGGTCGTGGTCGATTGCGCCAACGGCGCCGCCTACAAGGTCGCCCCCGAGACCCTGTGGGAGCTCGGCGCCGAGGTGATCGCCATCGGCGTGGAGCCCGACGGCTTCAACATCAACCGGGAGGTGGGCTCCACGGCCCCCGACGCCCTGGTGCGCAAGGTGCGCGAGCTGCGCGCCGACATCGGCATCGCGCTCGACGGCGACGCCGACCGGGTGATCATCGCCGACGAGCGCGGCCATCTCGTCGACGGCGATCAACTGCTCGCGGTGATCGCCGAAAGCTTCCAGGAGGACAGCCGCCTC
>DASPJU010000685.1:0-2297 GCA_035628475.1 Salinarimonas sp.
GCGCCGTCGAGGACGCGGAGGGAGCGCTCCACCTCGACCGTGAAGTCGACGTGGCCGGGGGTGTCGATCAGGTTGATGCGGTGGCCGTTCCATTCCACGGCCGTGGCGGCCGAGGTGATGGTGATGCCGCGCTCGCGTTCCTGCTCCATCCAGTCGAGCGTGGTATTGCCGTCGTCCACTTCGCCGATCTTGTGGGTGCGGCCGGTGAAGTAGAGGATGCGCTCGCTGGTGGTCGTCTTGCCCGAGTCGATGTGGGCGACGATCCCGATGTTCCGGATCTTGGAGTTCTCGATCATAAGGGGGGGGAGTGTAATGGAGAAACGGGGGGAATTCAACCGGGATTCGGCAGGGGCCGCTAGGGCGATTTCAAGATCCCCGTGCTGGATGAGATCGCGAAGGAGAGGAGATTCCGAGACGCGCCGGATAGGGGGTTGGAGATGAAGTCGACGATCCCCGAATCCGTCCGATCTCCCGATCTCCTCTGGGTTACGTCAGGATCCACTCGCCCGCGCACGTCAGGATGAATCCCCTCTTAGGGAGGAGGCGCCTCGCCGAAGCGGAGCAGGACGTCGTCCAGGAACGTCTTGAAGGCCTTGCGGTAGCCGGCCTCGATCTCGCGCTCGGAGCCCTCGAGGGCCAGGCGGACCATGGCGCGGTGCTCCACCAGCATGCGCTCGAAGGGGAAGGCGGTGGCCTTGGGGAGGTCGCGGATCAGCTCGTAGCCGAAGAAGCGGGTGGAGAGCTCGCCGAGGACGTCGCCGAGATGCCGGTTGCCGGCGAGGTCCCAGAGCTCGCGGTGGAAGCGGAGGTCGGCCTCCGAGAAGCGGCTCATGTCGCGGGCCTTGGCCGCGTCCTCCATGGCGCGGAGCGCCTCCTTGAGGCGCGCGGCGCGGTCGGGGGCGGAGGAAGCGCGGATGCGCTTGGCGGCGAGGGTCTCGAGGGCCTCGCGGATCTCGAAGATGTCGCGGATGTCGTCGGCGGAAAGCTGGGTCACGGTGGCGCCGCGGTGGGCCGAGATCTGGACGAGGCCCTGGCGGGCCAGGAGCCAGAGCGCCTCGCGGATGGGGGCGCGGCTGACCTTCAGCTTCGCCGCGACCTCGAGCTCCACGACGCGCTCGCCGGGCTTGAGGGTGCCGTCGAGGATCCAGCCCCGGATCACCGCGGCGATCTTGTCGCGGAGCACTTCCTTGCGGATGGGCGACGCCTCGCTGGCTCGGATCGGCATGGCCTTAACTTTCTGTTGACTCGAGCTATTGTCGACAATCATACTGTCGGCTGTCAATGAAATTGTGGAGCCTATGGACCAGACGCGGGCGAGCTTCGAACGGCGCGGGCTGAAGGCCCTGGACGCGGCCGGCCTGCCCGCCTCCGGCCAGCGCTTCCCGGACGGCGCCCATTACCGGATCGAGATCCCGAGCGTGGAGACGCCCGAGGCGCTCGAGGCCGCGCTCCAGGAGGCCGACCGCCACCGGGTCTCCTTCCAGCGCGTCTCCCAGGGCAGCGGGATCATGATGCTCACGGACGAGGAGATCGGCCGCATGTGCCGCCTCGCCCGCGACGCCAAGGTCGAGCTCTCGCTCTTCGTCGGCCCCCGCGCCGGCTGGGACACCACCCCCCAGCCCCTCACCGCCGCCGGCAAGGTCATCGGCGGCAGCCTCCGCGGCGCCGCCCAGCTCGCCTACGCGGTGGAGGACGTCAAGCGCGCCTGCGCCCTCGGCGTGCGCAGCGTGCTCGTCGCCGACCTCGGCCTCGTCTGGCTCCTCGGCGAGCTCAAGAAGGCCGGCGAGCTCCCCGCGAACCTCGTCCTCAAGATCTCCATCCTCCTCAGCGTGCCGAACCCCGCGACCGCCCGGGTGCTCGAGAGCCTCGGCGCCGGCACGATCAACGTCTCCCCCGACCTCTCGCTCGGCCAGCTCGCCGAGCTGCGCGCCGCCGTCGCCGCCCCGCTCGACGTCTACGTCGAGGTCCCCGACAACTTCGGCGGCTACGTGCGCACCTACGAGGTCCCCGAGATGGTCCGCGTCGCCGCCCCCATGTACGTCAAGATGGGCCTCCGCAACGCCCCCGACATCTACCCCGTCGGCGAGCAGCTCCGCGCCGTCTCCCTCGCCATGACCCGCGAGCGCCTCCATCGCGCGCGGCTGGTGGTCGACACCCTCCGCCGCTACTTCCCGGAGGCCCGCGCCTCCGCGCCCGGCGCCCCCGGGCTGGGAATCCCCGAATGATCCTTCCCCGCGTCATCCCCGTCCGGCAGCGCTTTCCCGCCGCGGCGGCGCTCGACGTCCCCGGCGAGATCG
>DASPJU010000686.1:0-5693 GCA_035628475.1 Salinarimonas sp.
GCACCACCGGGCTCTCGCCGCCGAGCACGTCGCGGATGACGCCGCCGAAGGTCGCGGTGACGACCCCCATGGCCACGGCGACCGTCGGCCCCGCTCCGGCCTGAAGCGCGGTGGCCGCGCCCGAGACGGCGAAGAGCGCGAGGCCCAGCGCGTCCGCCCAGAGCAGGAGGCGGTAGCGCGATGGCGGGATATGCGCCGTGACGAAGACGAGGCTCGAGACCGCGACGCAGATCAGCAGGGGCACGGGATCGCGCACCCAGAAGACCGGCGCCCCGCCCAGCAGCAGGTCGCGCAGGGTCCCGCCGCCGATGCCCGTGACCGTGCCGAGCAGCGCGAAGCCGACGAGATCCATTTCCTTGCGCGAGGCGACGAGCGCGCCCGAGACCGCGAAGACGGCGATGCCGCACCAGTCGAGCACGGCGAGAAGGGTCTGGAGCATGGGTGATCCCTTGTCGGTCCGGGACACCGCTGGGGCGTGCCCCCGGACCGACAGGGCTACAGCACCCGCCCGGGATTGAGCAGCCCCGCGGGGTCCAGCGCGGCCTTGATCGTCGCCATCAAGGCAAGCTCCGCCTCGGTTCGGCTGATCTGGAGATAGGGGCGCTTGTTGCGACCGATGCCGTGCTCGGCCGAGATGGAGCCGCCGAGCTCCTGCACGACGCCGTAGACCGTCTCCTCGATTGCCCGGTACGTGGCCTCGTCCAGGCCGGGCTTCGCCACCGTCACATGGACGTTGCTGTCCGCGATGTGGCCGAAGGCGACGTGGATCGCGTCGGGGAAGCGCGCCGGGATGCGCTCGCGAAAGGCCGCGATCGCGGCGTCCATGCGGTCGAGCGGGATGCTGACGTCGAAGCCGATCTCCTTCGGAAGGTAGCGGCGGTACTCGTAGGGGCTCTCCCGATAGGCCCAGAACCGGGCCCGGTCGGCCTCGGAGCGGGCCACGAGCGCGTCGCGCACCAGGCCCTCCTCGTAGGCCTCGGCGAGGAAGCCGGCGAAGGCGTCCGCCCCGCCATCGCCCATGGCGGCCTCGATCAGGAGGCAGAGGTCGTGCGCCTCGTCGAAGGGCCGGGCGAGGCCCCCCGGCCCGGTCGCGACCTCCATGAATTCCCGCCACATGCCCTCGAAGACGAGGAGGCGTCCGGGGAAGCGGCGCTCGATGCGCCGCAGGAGAGCGAGCGCAGCCTCGACATTCTCGACCCCGCAGAGCACCGATTCGACCCCCTGCGGGCGCGGGTGAAGCCCCAGAACCACCCGGGTCACGACGCCCAGGGTGCCCTCGGAGCCGATGAAGAGCTGCGTCCAGTCGTAGCCCGCGTTGTTCTTGAGCATCTTGTTCAGCGAGCGCACGATCCGCCCGTCGGCGAGGACCACCTCGAGCCCCAGCACGTTCTTGCGCGCCATGCCGTAGCGCAGGACCTGGTTGCCGCCCGCGTTGGTCGCGATGTTGCCGCCGATCGTGCAGCTGCCCCGCGCCCCGAGATCGATCCCGCACAGGTACCCCGCCTCCTCGGCGGCCTTCTGCACGACGGCGAGCGGGGTGCCGGCGAGCGCCGTGAGCGTGCCGCTGGCGGCGTCCACCTCCTCGACGCCGCTCAGGCGCTCCAGCGACAGGGCGACCTCTCCCTCGCCGGGATGGGCGCCCCCCGCGAGCCCCGTCATCCCGCCCTGGGTGACGACCGGTTGGCCGTGCTCGTGACAGATGCGCAGGGTGGACGACACCTCCTCGGTCGAGCGCGGCAGGACGAGGGCGAGCGGCGGGGTCGGGGCGCGCCCGCCCTGGTCAGCGTGGTTGCGCACGGGGATGTCGGCGCCGACCCGGACCCGGTCGGGCCCGAGGGCGGCGAGAAGCGCGCTGACGCAAGGGTTCATGGATGGATCTTTCGCGGTCGCCGGCGGTCCGGAGAGCGCGTCGTAGCGGACCGGGCGCTCGGCCCGCAAGCGCGCCTTGCGGTGCCGTCCCGGCGGACCCGGGCCCGCAGGCGGTCCCGGGTCCGTGGCGGCTCAGGAATGGCCGCGCTGCTGGCCTGGGGTGGGGTTGCGGGCCTGGCCCTGGCCCTGGCTCTTGGCCCCGCCGCCGGACACGTCCTGGCGCTGGTGGCCGGAATGCTCGCCGCCCTTGCCGTGGTCGGGCGTGTGGCCCTTCTGCTTCTCGCTGCGATTGTTGTGGTTGCGGGTGGTCATGGGCTTCCTCCGTCGCCGCCGCGCGCGGCGCGTCACATCGCCAACGGCGCCGGGCCCTGGGCCGTTCCGGTGCCGAAGTGCTCCCGGGCGTGCTCCAGGAGGCGGCGCACGTTGGCGGGCCTGAGGCGGTCGGGCATGTAGACCACGAACAGGGCAGGCCGCCCCGCGACATGGTCGGGCAGGACATGGACCAGCCGCCCCGCCGCGATCTCGTCGCGCACCGCGAAGGCCGGCATGCGCGCCACGCCGAGCCCGAGCTGCGTCCAGTGCTTGATGGCGAGCCCCGCGGAGGTCGCGACGCGGCAGCGCACCGCGACCTCGTCGCGCGACCCGTCGGGTCCCTCCACCGTGAAGACCTGCTCGCTCCCGAAGGCGCGGAAACCGATCCAGGGATGCCCCGCCAGGTCCGCGGGCCGCTCGATCGGGCGCGCCTGCGCGAGATAGGCCGGCGCGGCGACGAAGATGTCGCGATCCTGGTGCAGCCGGCGGGCCACGAACCGCCCGCTCTCGGCGGCGCCGATGCGGAAGGCCGCGTCGAAGCGCTCCGTCTCGAGATCGAGCACCTGATCGGTCGCGACGATGTCGAGGGCGATGCCGGGATACCGGTCGACGAACGCGGCCAGGAGGGGGATCACGAGGGCGTCGGCGATGCCGCCCGGCATGGAGAGGCGCAGGCGGCCATGGGGCTGCTCGATCTCCCGCGCCGCCATCGCGGCCGCCTCCCCCTCCCGGGCGATGGCGCGGCCATGAGCGGCGAGGGCCTCGCCCAAGGGCGTGAGCGCGACGCCGCGCCCGGCCCGGATCAGGACCTTGGCGCCGATCTCCCCCTCGAGGGCGGAGACATGGTGGCTGAGCGACGACTTGGCGACGCCCAGCCGACGCGCGGCGGCCGAGAGGCCGCCCGCGTCGGCGATGGCGGCGAGGACGGCCAGACGGTAGAGGCGATCGGGGCGCATCGTTCGATCCAGCCGAACACCGGGTTCGTCGCGCCGAGCCTACTGCGCGCCCTCGCCGAACGATAGGGTCATGGCCTCTTTCCCACGGAGTAGACGCCATGCCGCCGCTGAACCGCCGCACCCTCCTCGCCGCGATCGGAACCTCGCTCCTCGTCGGGCCGGCACGGGCCCAGGGGACCCCCGCCACCCCCGGCGGCTTCGCCGGGCGGGTCTTCGTCAACGAGCGCGGGGGCCTTCGCCTGCACACCTACATGGCGGCCCCGCAGGGAGCCCTGGTGACCTCCCACGTCATCGAGGGGCCGGGCGGCCTCATCCTGGTGGACGGACAGTTCGTGCCGTCGGCCGCGGCCGAGCTGAAGGCCTATGTCGCGTCGATCGGCAAGCCGGTCGCGCGGGCGATCCTCAGCCACGCCCATCCGGACCACTGGTTCGGCTTCCACCACCTGGGACGCATGCCGGTCCATGCCGGACCGGTCACGGCCCGGTTCCTGCGCGAGGCGGGCGCGGGGCTGATCGCGCAGCGCAAGGCGGACTCGTCGGTTCCGGAGATCGCCGGGGAGCTCGCGCCCGGGACCGAGACCGTCGCGGGCGTCAAGCTCAGGGTCCGGCGCGTCCTGAACACCGAGGCCCCGGAGATCATGGTGATCGAGGTGCCGGCCGCGAACGCGGTCATCGTGCAGGACCTCGTCTACAACAAGGTCCACGCCTTCGTGAACCGCCAGATGGACCAGTGGATCGAGGTGCTGCGCGGCCTGGAACAGGACGGCTCCGGATCGGCGCTGATCCTCGCCGGCCACGGCGAGCCGACGGCGCCCGCCGAGCTCAAGGGCCTCGTCCGCTATCTCGAGACCGCGCGGCCGCTCATCGAGGCCCGGATCGGCAAGGAGGGGGAGATCAAGGCGGTGGTCGAGGAGATGACCAGGGCCTTCCCGGACTACCGCGCCGCGCCCCTCCTCGAGCTCGCGCTCTCCTACGCGCTCAAGGCGTGACGCCCGCAGGAGCCGACGGAAGAGGCCCCGCAGGCGTAACCTGCGGGGCCTCGGTCCCGGCGTTGCCGTCAGGGGACGGTGGCCGGGTCATGACCGGCCCGGCCATCAGCTCGCCATGCGGCCGCGTTCGCCGGTGCCGCGATGGTGGGTGAAGGCGTCCATCAGGGTCGGCCCCCGCCCCGGCGGAGCGAAGGACGCCTCGATGACCTGCCGCGCGGCCACGTGGAAGCGAGGGGCGGGCGCGGCTTGGGCCTCGCCCCCGGCCTGCGGCCGATAGATGTACCGGCCCGCCACTTGGGCGCCGGCGCAGGCCAGGCAGACCAGCACCAGATAGACCCCGAGGATCGTCGAGGCGGGCACGACATGGTTCAGCTCGCGGGCGAGCCCGAGCATCATGGGCAGCATCCAGCTGACGCTCGAGACCGCCCCGGAGGCAAGCAGGAAGGTCCTGTCGAGCTCGTTGCGTCCATCGAACAGATGGCGTCCGACATTCCGCTCCACGAGGGGCAGGGCGACCGTCTCGATGAACAGGGCGTTGAGGGTGAGGGCGACCACGATCACCAGCTTCGCCTGCACCTTCGGATTGGCGATGACGGAGGCGGGTCCGTCGGGCGCGACGGCCAGGAGGCCCAGACCCGAGGCCCACAGCCCCACGAGACCGATCTTCACGAAGGTGGCCACGTAGCGGGCGAACGCCGCGTCCCGTTCCTCGATCACGGCGCCGCGCAGATGCCTGACGAGGTAGATGTCGAGCATGAGCGCACCGCCGACCCCGAAGGTCACTGCCAGCACATGCAGGATGAGAACGATGCTCTTGAGTTCCATGACGGACCTTCGGCGCGGGCGCCTGTTGTTCGATAGGCACAATTTGTCCGGGCCAGCTTAGAAAATGCCGAACATTCGTCCCTACTCGACCGTAAACCAGATGCTAGACTCGAACACCGCTCGCCGTAATGAACAAAGTCTTGTGACCTTTAGACGACGAAGGGCGGGAGCCGCGGCTCCCGCCCCTCTGGAGCGTTTTCGGGTGAGGTAGATCCGGCTCACGCGAAGAATGCGAGACCACGCAAGAACGAGAGCCGATTCCGTTGACACGGAATCGGCTCCAGACGCGCCGGCGATCGGCGGGATCAGGCGACCTTGCGCAGGTCCCGCCGGATGCGCCGCAGCATGGAGCCGACCTCCTTGGCGGGCTTGGGCGGGCTGAAGAGGTAGCCCTGCACCTCCGTGCAGCCCTCCTCGCGGAGCCGGCGCAGCTGCTCCCGCGTCTCCACGCCCTCGGCGGTCGTGGCCATGCCGAAGCTCGAGCCGAGCCCGGCGACCGCCCGGATGATCGCCACCGACTCGTCCTCGCTGCTGATGTCCCGGATGAACGACTGGTCGATCTTGATCTTGTCGAAGGGGAACTTGCGCAGGTAGCTCAGCGACGAGTAGCCGGTGCCGAAATCGTCCATGGAGATGCGGACGCCCAGGTCCCGCAGCTGGTAGAGGGTCGAGAGCGTGGTCTCGGTATCCTGGAGCATGACGGTCTCGGTGATCTCCAGCTCCAGGCGGCTCGCCGGCAGGC
>DASPJU010000687.1:0-9776 GCA_035628475.1 Salinarimonas sp.
GCGGATCCGTCGAGGCGGCGCGGGCCGGCGCTTCGGGACGGGGCTTCGCCGTGGTGTCGAGCGACATCCGCGGCCTCGCCCGCGAGGCCTCCGAGAGCCTGGAGCGCGTCAAGGATACGGTGCGCGGCATCCTGGACCAGATCGCCTCCGTGCGGCGCGAGATGGAGCAGACGATGACCTCGGCCGAGATCGAGGTTCAGAACGCATCCGTGGTCTTCACGAGCCTGGAGAGGATCGAGGAGGACGTCGCGGCGCTCGGGGCGGGCAACCAGGTGATCCTCCGGGGGAGCCAGGCCATCCTCGCCGCCGCCACGGAGACGGCGGCGGGCGCCCGTCAGATCGCGGCGGCGGCCGAGGAGGCGGGTGCGGCCTCCCGGCAGGCCGCGGCCGCGTCGTCCGAGCAGGCGCAGGGCGCGGAGGACCTGGCCGCCGCGATCGAGGAGATCGCCTCGCTCGCCGACGAGCTGAAGCAGCAGAATGACTGAGCGGGACCGCGCCACCGACGCCGATGGAGCGGCCGACTCCCGGTTTCTCACCTTCCGCAGCGAGGAGCGCCTCTACGCCGTCCCGGCCGATCAGGTGAGCGAGGTCGTCTGCGTGCCGCCGGTCTCGCGGGTGCCGCAGGCCTCCCCGAGCCTTCTGGGCCTTGCGAACCTGCGCGGGTCCATCCTGCCCGTCGCGAGCCTGCGCCGGCTGCTCGGCCGGCCCGACGACGGCGGGCGGCCGGAGATGCGGGCCATCGTCCTCGACGGCGGGGCGCCGGTGGCGCTCGTCGTCGACCGGGTCGAGGCGCTCGTCACCGTCGCCGCGGACCGGGTCGAGACCCGCCAAGCCGTGCTGGCCGAGGGGAACGGCGAGCGCTTGCAGGGCGCGTTCCAGACCGCCGCGGGCAGCGAGCCGACCCGGATCCTCGACGTGCGCGCCCTCCTGGAGACCGCCTTCGTTCCGCGGGAGCGCCCCCCCAGATCGAGGCGCGGGGCGTCCGACCACCGGGCGGGGCCCGCCGCCGACGACGTGGTCGACCACCCCAAGCTCGTCACCTTCGAGGTCGCCGGGCAGAACTTCGCGCTCCCCCTCGCCCTCGTGCGGGAGATCGTTCCCGCGCCCGACCGGTCGTCCGCCGTTCCGCACGGCGACGGGGCGGTCCTGGGCGTCGTGGCCTACCGCGACACCCTCCTGCCCCTGCTCTGCCTGCGAGGGCTGCTAGGGCTCGGGGGAGCGGCCCGATCCGGGTCCGCCTCCAGGGTAATCGTCACCCATGTCCACGGGGCGCTGGTCGGCCTCGTGGCGGACCGGATGCGGACGATCCTCCCGGCCGATCCGGCGCGCATCGAGCCGATCCCCCCGGTCCTGGCGGCCCGCACCGGAGGCGAGGCCAGGATCGAGGCGATCTACCGGGGCGAGGAGCTCGTCTCGATCCTCTCGCCTCAACGCCTGTTCCGGGAGGACGTGATGCAGCGGCTGGGAACCGGACGCGAGGGCGCGGGCGGGCGGGACGAGGATGCCGGGCCGGTCGAGGCCGAGGAGAGCCGGTTCGTGGTGTTTCGCCTCGGCGACGGGGAGTTCGGCCTTCCGGTCGAGGCTGTGGAGGAGGTGGCGCGCCTCCCCGACCGGATCACCCGCGTGCCGCGAACGCCCGCCTTCCTCGAAGGTGTGGTCAACCTGCGCGGGGAGGTGCTGCCCGTGGTCGATCAGCGCCGGCGCTTCGACATGCCGCCCTCGGAGGCCGGGGAGGTCCGGCGGCTCCTGGTCGTGCGGACGCAGCGCCATCGGGCCGGTCTCATCGTCGATGCCGTCACGGGGGTGCTTCCCGTGGCCCGCGACGCCGTCGAGCCCGCGCCCGACCTCACAGGCGAGACGAACCGGCTCGTCCACGGCGTCGTCAACCTGGAGGCGACGGGCCGGATCGTGCTCCTCCTGGACCCGGCCGAGCTCCTCTCCCGCGCCGAACGCGGGCTCCTCGACGCCTTCGCGGACGAGACGGCCTCGTGATCAAGGTCCTGGTCGTGGACGATTCCGCCCTGGTGCGAAAGCTCCTGGGCCGGGTCTTCGCGGCCGAGGCCGACATGGAAACCTGCTTCGCCCGCAACGGCCTGGAAGCGCTCGAGCGACTGCCGACCTTCCAGCCCGACGTGGTCACGCTCGACGTCCACATGCCGGACATGGACGGCCTCGCCTGCCTCGACCGGATCATGATCGAGCGGCCATGCCCGGTCGTGATGGTCTCGTCCCTGACCGCCGCAGGCGCCGAGGCGACCCTGGGGGCCTTGCGCCTCGGGGCGGTCGATTTCGTGGCCAAGCCCACGGGCGCCGTGTCGCTCCGCATCGACGAGATGGCGCCGATCCTGGTGGAGAAGGTTCGCGCCGCCGCCGGCGCCCGCCTGCGCCCGAGCCTGCGCCTGCGGGAGCGGATCCGCCACCGGACCGGACGCGCCGCCGAGCCCCTCCGCTCCGCTCCGGCGTCCCTGCCGTCCTCGCCTCCCGTCGCGGGCGAGGGTCTCGTGCTCGTGGGCACCTCGACGGGCGGTCCGCCCGCGCTCGAAGCGCTCCTCGCTCCGCTGCCGGCGGACTTTCCCTGGCCGATCCTGGTCGTGCAGCACATGCCCGCCACCTTCACGGGTCCCCTGGCCCGGCGGCTGAACGGCCTGGGGGCCCTGAACGTGGTGGAGGTATCCCGTCCGATGTCCCTGGAGCCGGGCTCCGCCTATGTCGGGCGGGGCGACGGGGACCTGATCGTCTCGCGACGGCCGGGCGGGCTCGTCGCGATGGCGGCTCCGGCCCAGCCGGGCTACCCTTGGCGTCCCAGCACCGACCGGCTGGTGAGGAGCGCCATGCAGCATGTCTCCCCGAGCCGCCTCGTCGGCGTCCTGATGACCGGGATGGGCGATGACGGAGCCGCCGCCATGGCCCTCATGCGGGAGCAGGGCGGACGCACGATCGCCGAGGCGCAGGAGACCGCGGTGGTCTGGGGCATGCCCGGGGAGCTGGTGAAGGCGGGCGGGGCCGATTTCGTCCTGCCGCTTCCCGAGATCGCCGAGCGCCTGCTCGCCCTGGTGTCCTGACATGCCCCTGATCCGCAAGCCTTCCCCCGCCACGCCGTCGCCCGAGGCCGCAGCGCCCGCCCGCGACGTCCTCGCCGCGCTGGCGGGCGGCACGGGGGACGAGCGCTGGGCGGCGGCCCGGGCCGCCGCGGACGTGCCGGGCGGGGTCGAGGCCCTGAGCCGGGCGCTGACGATCGAACGGGACGCACGGGTGCGCGAGGCGATCCTCACGAGCCTCGCCCGCCTGGGCACCTCCGATGCCGTGGCCGCCATCCTGCCTCACCTGCGCTCCGACGACGCCAACCTGCGCGCTGGATGCCTCGACGCTCTGCGCATCGTGCCCGAGGCCCTCGCGCCGCATCTGCCGGGCCTTCTTGCCGACCCGGACCCGGATGTCCGCGTGCTGGCCTGCGATCTCGCCCGGCTCCTGCCCGCGGGCGACGCGGCCGGGCTGCTGTGCTGCGTGCTCGCCCGGGATGGGCAGGCCAATGTCTGCGCCGCCGCGGTGGAGGTGCTCGCCGAGATCGCCGGCGCGGACGCGCTGCCGGCCCTCGACGCCTGCGCCCGGCGCTTTCCCGGGGACCCGTTTCTCCCTTTCGCGGTCCGGGTGGCGGCCGAGCGGATCGGGGCTCGACCGCCCAATCCCGATGACTGAGCCGGCGCCGCTCACGGGCGACGAGTTGCAGAGGCTTTGCGAGTTCCTCTATCGCCGCACGGGCATGGTCTTCACCGAGGCCAAGCGGTATTACGTGCAGCGGCGGGCCTCCGAGCGCATGGAGGCCACGGGAGACGTCTCGTTCGCCGGCTATTTCGCGCGCCTGCGCGCCGATGCCGGGGGCGAGATCGAGCAGCTCATCAACGCCTTCACGGTCAACGAGACCTACTTCTTCCGCGAGGACCACCAGCTGCGCTGCCTGTCCCGGGACATCCTGCCGGAACGCGCCGGGGCGAAGCGGCCCGGGGAGGCGATCCGGATCTGGTCCGCCCCCTGCGCCACGGGCGAGGAGCCCTATTCCATCGCCCTGTGGCTCTTGGAGAACTGGCCCGAGGTCGACGCCTACGACATCGAGATCGTCGGATCGGACATCGACACCCGCGCCCTCGAGGCGGCGCAGGCAGGCGTCTTCGGCCGGCGCGCCCTGATGCGCCTCTCCCCCGATCTGGTGGCGAAGTACTTCGCCCCGGACGGCCCCGACCGCTGGCGCATCCTGGACGACCTGCGGGACTCGGTGCGCTTCACCTCCGTGAACCTCGTGGAGCCCGCGAGCACGCGGGCGCATGGGAGTTTCGACGTGATCTTCTGCCGAAACGTGCTGATCTACTTCGACGACGCGTCGCGTCGCGTCGCGGCCGAGAACATCTACGACGCCCTGGTGCCGGGGGGCTACGTCTGCCTCGGCCACACGGAGTCGATGAGCCGCATCTCGCCGCTCTTCGAGGTGCGCCGCCATGCCGACGCCATCGTCTACCAACGACCGACGGGGGGATTCCGTGGCTGACGGGACGGGAAAGCGCGTTCTCGTGGTGGACGACGCAAGCCTCGTGCGCCTCTATTACCGGGACGCGCTCGAACAGGCGGGCTACGCCGTGGACGAGGCGCTCAACGGGCTCGAGGCGCTGGAGAAGCTTCTCGTGCGGCCCGTCGACCTCCTCGTCGTGGACGTGAACATGCCGCAGATGGACGGGCTCACCTTCCTCAAGGTGCTCCGCCGTCAGGACCTGCCCGTGGCCTCGATCCCGGCGCTGGTCACCAGCACGGAAGCCGGCCCGCAGGACATCGCGGCCGCCCGCGCCGCGGGAGCGAATTTCTACCTGGTGAAGCCCGTTCCCCGGGATGTCCTGGCGGCCTACGCGGCCATGCTCTGCGGGGACGCGGCATGAACGAGTTCATGGAGCAGTTCCTGATCGAGTCCCGCGAACTCGTGGAGGGGGCCACCGGCGACTTCCTCGCCTTGGAGGAGACCCCGGGCGACCGCGAGCGCCTCGACAGCGTGTTCCGGGCCGTCCACACCCTCAAGGGCGCCGCCGGGATCATGGATTTCGATGCGATGGGCCGGGCGCTGCATGCGGTGGAGGACGTGCTCTCGGCGGTGCGGGCCGGGGCGAGCCCGGTCACGTCGCGCCTCGTGGACGACGGCCTGCACGCCCTCGACCGGGTGACCGCCTGGCTCGACGTCATGGAAGCCACGGGGGAGCCGCCCCCGGATGCGGGCGCGGCGGCCGACGCCATCGTGGCGCGCTTTGCCGCTCCCTCCGCCGTCGAGCCCCCTCCCCGTGACCCGCCCCCCGGGGAGCCGTCGGGGGCCTGGCTCGACGGGCTCCTCGCCCGTCATCCCGCGCAGGCCGGGGCCGCGCGCCTCGCCCTGCGCTACGCGCCCGACCCGGGCTGCTTCTTTGGCGGGGACGACCCGCTCAGCCTCGTGGCGGGCCTGCCCGGGATCCTCGCGGTCGAGGTCGAGCCCGCGACGCCCTGGCCCGCCCTCGACCTCCTTGATCCCTTCGCCTGCAACCTCGTGATCCGCGTCCTGCTCCAGGCGGGCGAGGAGGAGATCGCGGGACTTCTCGAACCCGCGCGCGGGCAGGTGGAGATCCGCGCTCTGCGGCGCCCGGGATCCGGCCCGGCGCTCCCGGCGCCCCTACGGGAGCTCCTGGAGGCGCAAATCCTGCTGCTTGCCGAGCCCACCGCCGAGGGGGCTGCGGGGCGTATCGCCTCCGCCGGCCGGGTTGCCGCCAACGTCCTGCGCCATGCGGGCTGCGCGAGCGAGGCGGACGCCCTGGATCGAGCCACGACCGAAAGCCTGACCACAGGCAATCCGGCCCGCCTGACCGCCGCGATCGCCCATGCGCGCGACGGGATGCCGCCGCCAGGTGCGGATCGGTCCGCCGAAGCCCCGGCCGCCCCCGTCCCGGATCCCGAGCCGTGGCCTGGCGCGCGGATGCCGCAGGAAATCGGCGCACGCGCGCTTCGGGTCGACGCCGAGCGGATCGACGCCCTTGTGACCCTCGCAGGCGAGCTGACGGTCGCCAAGAACGCCCTCGCCCACGCTGTCGGCCTGGCGCGGGAGGGAACGGACCCTGCCGCCCTCGCGGTTCTTCTGAGAGACCAGCACGCCGGGCTCGACCGGCTCGTGGGCGAGTTGCAGCGGGCGGTCCTCAACATCCGCGTCCTGCCCCTCGGCCACGTCTTCAACCGTTTTCCCCGTCTCGTGCGCGAGATCTCGGCAGGCCTCGGCAAATCCGTCCGCCTCGTCGTCGAGGGGGAGGCGACGGAGGCGGACAAGGCCGTCGTGGAGGCCCTCTTCGAACCCCTGCTTCATGGGGTGCGCAACGCCCTCGATCACGGCATCGAGCCCGCTTCCGAGCGCAGGGCGCTCGGCAAGGCAGCGGTTGCGACGATCCGGCTGCGCGCCGCCCGGGAGGGTGAGGGAGTCCTCGTGGAGGTGGAGGACGACGGGCGAGGCATCGACGCGGCGGCAATCCGCGCCGTCGCGGCCGGGCGGGGCCTGCTCCCGCCCCACGTCCTCGCCGCGCTCACCGACGAGCAGGCCATCGATCTCGCCTTCGCGCCGGGGTTTTCGACGGCCGCTGCCGTCACCGACCTGTCCGGGCGGGGCGTGGGAATGGACGCGGTGCGCAGGGCCGTTGAGCGGATGGGCGGACGCGTCGGCATTGAGAGCCGGCCGGGCCGGGGCGCCACCTTGCGGATGACCCTGCCTTTCACCCTGATGCTCACGCGGGTCATGACCGTCGAGGCGGGCGGGCAGGTCTTCGGCATTCCCCTTGACACCGTGGTCGAGACCCTGAGGCTTCCAAGAGACCGGATCGTTCCCGTGGGAGCCGGCCGGGCCTTCGTGCTGCGCGACCGCACCGTCCCCCTCGTCTCGCTGGCTGAGGCGCTCGGGGGAGCGGCCGACGAGGCCGATCGGCCGGAGACGAGCGTCGTGATTGTGAACTTGTGCGGTCAGCCCGGCGGGCTCGCTGTCGAGCGATTGGGTCTCCAGATGGAGGTGATGCTCAAGCCCGTGGACGGCCTCTTGGCCGACGTGCCGGCCATCGCGGGTACCACCCTGCTGGGCGACGGCCGGGTCCTGATCGTCCTGGACGTGCAGGAGCTCCTCGAATGACGGTGCGGCTGGTGGATGGCGAGACCCTCCGGCTGGAGGGGGATTGCCCGATCGAGGACGCCGAAACCCTCCTGGCGCACATGCTTGCGTCGCCGGGCGTGACGGTCGATTGGCGTGCTTGCGAGTGGGCCCACACAGCCGTCATCCAGGTTCTGCTCGCGTCGGGCGCGCCTCTGCGCGGACCACCGGCGGGCGCCTTCCTCCGCGAGCGGATCGAGCCGCTCCTCGTCAGAATAACGGACGGCATCATGGCCTTCCCGAAGGGGGGCAGGATGCCGTAAGGATTGGGAACGGGTTCGGCGCGAGGACCGGATCCGACGCGGATTGGGAAACGGATGGCCTTCAGGGTACTGGTCGTCGACGACAGCAAGCTGGCCCGCATGGCTGTCGCCAAAGCGCTGAACGCTCTTCGCCCGGACTGGATCCGGGTAGAGGCCTCCAACGCCGACGAGGCCATGGCGCTGGTGCGTCAGGAGCCGGTGCAGATGGCGCTGCTCGACTTCAACATGCCGGGCCGCGACGGCCTGACCCTCGCCTCCGAGCTGCGTGCCCTCGACCCTGTCATGCCGGTCGCCGTGATCTCGGCCAACCACCAGGAGGAGGTCGTCATCCGGGCGCGCGAGGTCGGGACCACCTTCCTGCCCAAGCCTTTGACCGAGCAGGCGATGAGCGCCTTCCTCGACCAGGCGGCGCCGACCTCCCGGTCGGATCAACGATGATGCCGGGCCCGGAGCCCCTGCTGAACGAGCTGGAGCTCGACGCCCTCACTGAGCTCGTCAACCTCGGCGTCAGCCGCGCAGCCCTCAGCCTGCGCGAGATGGTGGGGGAGCAGGTGCTGCTCTCAGTGCCCAACGTCTCCCTCGTCAGCCGCGACGCAGCCACCGTCATCCTCAGAGAGAGGGAGGCGAGCAGGCTTGTTGCGGTCCACCAATCCTTTCAGGGCGACATCACCGGCCGAGCCCTGCTCATCTTCCCCGAGACGAAGAGCCTCGAGCTGGTGCGCGCGGTGACCGGCGGCGAGCTGCCCCTCGAGGACATCATCGAGCTCGAGCCGGAGGCTCTCGCCGAGACGGGGAACATTATCCTGAACGGCTGCTTGGCCACGATCGCCAACATGCTCCAGCGCAGCCTCAAGGTGTCCCTGCCGGAGATCCTGCGCGGCGACAGCCACGACGTCTTCAGCCTGTCGCCGCCGTCCCAGCTGGGGGATATCGTGATGTTCATCTACATCGATTTCGCCGTGCGGGATCGGGACGTCAACGGCTACATCGCCATGCTGATGGACATGCCATCCCTTGCCGTGCTGAAGGGATTGCTCGGAGACTTCATCTATCGGACGACAGGCGGCTCGGCCGCGGGACTACATGCTTGAACCGGACGATTTCGCGACCATCCTGCTCGACGACCTCGACGTCGGCGTCGTCGTCATCGACAGGGACGAGCGCATCGTCACCTGGAACGCCTGGATGGCCGCGGCGACCGGGATCGATGCCCCGGACGCCGTCGGGCGCAGCCTGACGGAGCTGTTTCCCGAAGCGGCTCTGACCCGCGTCGCTGCCTCCATCGCCCAGGCGCTGCAATCCGGGGCGTCGAGCCTTCTCACCCACGTCCTGCATCCGTCGATCTTCCCGCTCCGGACGCGCACGGGCGGGGAGATGATCCACAACCTGTCGATCCGGCCGGTCGGCCACGAACCTTATTCCCGCTGCCTGCTCCAGATCACGGACGTGACGGTGGCGGTCCAACGTGAACGCGTCCTGCGCGAGCGGCAGAACGCCCGCTACAACGCGGTGGTGGACAGCGCTCCGGACGTCATCCTGACCTTGGACGACCAGGGCATGATCCAGCTCGCCAATCCGGCGGCGGCCCGCACCTTCGGCTACGAGGCGAGGGAGCTCGTCGGCCAGCCGATCTCGGTGCTCCTCGCGGAGACGGCGGCCTGGACGAGCTCTGGCGATCGGTGCTCGCGGGCGAGGCCCTCCACCGCCCGGTCGAGATCATCGCACGACGAAAGGATGGGGTCGCGAGCCACCTCGAAGTCTCGGCCGCCCCCTGGCTGAGCGACACCCGGGTCTTCGTCACCGCCATCCTGCGCGACGTGAACGAGAGACGAGCAACGGCGGAAGCGCTGCACGCCCTCAACCAGACCCTGGAGCATCGGGTCGCCGAACGCACGGCGGAACTCCTGAAGGCTGAGGAGGCGCTGCGCCAAAGCCAGAAATTGGAGGCCATCGGCCAGCTCACGGGCGGCGTCGCCCACGATTTCAACAACCTCCTCACCATCATCAAGTCGTCCACCGACCTGCTGCGCCGGCCCGACCTCAGCGAGGAGCGGCGCAAGCGGTACGTCGGCGCGATCTCGGACACGGTGGACCGTGCCTCCAAGCTCACGGGCCAGCTCCTCGCCTTCGCGCGGCGCCAGGCCTTGAAGCCCGAGATCTTCGACGCCAGCGACCGGATCCGCGTGGTCGCCGACATGCTGCGCACGGTGGTCGGCTCTCGCATCCGGGTCGACGCCGAGATCGCGTCCGAGGGCTGCTACGTCGAGGCCGACGCCAACCAGTTCGAGACCGCCCTGGTCAACCTCGTCGTGAATGCCCGCGACGCCATG
>DASPJU010000688.1:0-12112 GCA_035628475.1 Salinarimonas sp.
GCCTGCCCACGGACTATCCCATGGTCGCGCCCAACTACGCAGCGGCCCGGTCGGAGCTCGCCAAGTCCATGGGGCTCGGCCAGCAGCGCAAGAAGGCGGTCGCGAAGGGCCGCCCGCGGAAGGCCGCCCCCAAGGCTGCTCCTGCCGCCGAGTGAGATCTCGGCCTTGGTCGTCCCGAAAGCCCCCGGAAACGGGGGCTTCCGTCTTTCGTCTCCGATGGTAGCCGTCCGGCCAGGATCATCTCCACCTGGGCGCGCAGAGGCGCGAGGCTGATTCAGGCGTCGCACCAACGTAGCCCTTGCGTCATCAATCCTCCCGGTAAATCATCCGGCGGCTCCAATGCGGTTCGGCCAGGGGCCGGGTGCCACGAACCGGTTGTAATTCAATAGATAAACGACCTGATCCTGTTGATGAAATGGGAGCTGATCCGCTCCTGGCCACCAAATTTCGCGGCTCTTGACATTATGTCTTGCTATTTGATCGAAGGAGGGCCATGTTGCATCCATCGGTATTTGGCCGGACAATCGGGCCGTTCCGCCAAGGCCATGAGCCTGGCGCACGTTCAGACAATCTCTCCAGGTTTCGACGACACCGCAGGGGGCCTTACTGGTCTTCTGGGATTGCGCTCTCATGCGCTACTCTTGACGAAAGACTCTTTCATGACCAAAGGCACCGTGAAGTTCTACAACGACCAGAAGGGCTTTGGATTCATCCAGCCGGATGACGGCGGCAAGGACGTGTTCGTCCACGCCACCGCTCTCGAGCGCGCGGGCATCAGCGGCCTCGCGGAGGGCCAGAAGGTCTCGTTCGACACCGCCGAGGACCGCCGCACGGGCAAGGTTGCCGTCAATAACCTCCAGGCCGCGTAAGGCTGAGGCGCGGCGACGGTTCGCGCCCGCCGGTCGCGCACGTCTGCCGGGCCGATCGTCTCGGCCCGGCACAAGGAGGGCACCATGTCCCACAAGTACAAGATCGACCAGTTCGTCCGCCTGACGCGCCGCGTCTTCGTCGACCAGAGCGCCGGCCCCGGTGACGTCTACGCCGTGACGCGGCTCATGCCCGCCGATCAGACCGGCGAGGCGTCCTACCGCATCAAAGCCACCGGCAGCCCTGAGCGGGCGGTGCGCGAGAGCGAGATCGCCATGCTGGGCGGAGACCGATGATGACCGCGAGTTCCACGGCAACCTCCGAGATCTACGATGCGGTCGCGACCTTGCGCCGGTCCGGGGAGTCCCTCACGGTCGCCCGGGTCGGCCGGATGACATCGCGCCGGTTCATGATCCTCAACCCGAACGGTGCACCCGCATGGCCGCACGAGCCCTTCGGCAGCCTGTCGGACGTGGGCTGGTCCTTGAGGGCGCAGGGGTGGCACGAGGTCCTGCCCGAAGCGGTCGGCCCGTCCGCGGCGCCGGCCGCCCGGCTGGCGCGCATTCTCCTGGAGAGAGCCTGAGATGGTCCCCGCCTCGAAGGTTGCTGCGCCGGCCGAGGCTGACCCGCTCCAAGGTGGCGAATTGGGGTTCGTCGTGATGAGGCGGGACGGCTTTGTCGTCCTGCCCTGCCCCTGGTCCGCCCTCCGGGATCTGATCCCCGGACCCTATGCGAGCGCCGCAACGGCATTGGCGGCTGTGTCGGCACACCTTGCGGCCCGAACGACGCCGCCCGAGCCCCAGCCGCACGGTTGAGAAGCTCTGGGGCATCTCATTTGCGTGTCCTCGAGGCGCGCCAGCTTGGAGGAGTGGCCATGGCCAAAGGCGAGCAACGCGGCAACCGCGAAGTCAAGAAGCCGAAGCAGAACAAGACGAAGCCCGCAACACCAGCGTCACCGTTCGCTCCGCAGACCGGGAACCGAGCCGATCCCCCGCCCCGATCCCCCGGAGCGAAGCGATAAGGTTGCCTCGTTGCCTGCCATTCGCGCAGACTTTCGAGCGCGCGGCTGCCAGCGCATCGCGTTCCCGGACGACGACAGGGCCCCGGCACGAGCACCGACCGACACCGAGCAACGTGCCTGGAGCTGGACCATGAAGGCCGTCAGCGATGGCCGCTGCACGGACGGCCGAGGCCGCCGACCTTCGATCTCTCGCCTGCCCTGGGCAGGCCAACCCAGGTGACCCCCATGTCGACCACCTTTCGCAGGCCTGCCCGCAGTCGCCAGACCATCGCCGTTGTCGCTTATGACGACGGGCGTACCGCCTATCTCTGGCTCGACGGGGACGGGCGGACGGACGGGCTTCACCTGATGGCGCTTGCCCGCGACGGCCAAGCTTTGGGGACACTTCCGGACGGCGTCATTCAATCCGTGCGGCGCGTTCGATGAGGCATCGGTCCGGGGCGGACGACGCCCCGAACGTCGTGTTCATTCTTGAGGTTCGGCTGGTGGATAGCGGCGAGAGGCAGCCACCGGCTGCGACGTACGGCGTCGTCGCACGCGACCGGGATGCCGCGCTCACGGCGCTTGGATGTGAAGTCCATGTGGGCGCCGGCGCGGGCGTGCTCTTGCTAGGCGAACTTGACGCGGTGAGCGCGGGCATCTTCTCGCTCGACCTGGATCAGCCCGGCCAAGTGAAGCGCATCATGCGCCACAACGGCGATCACAAGGACTTCTGGACTCGATGAGATGGATGACCAGCTCCCTCCAGTCGTCCCGCCGCACGCGGCTTCTGGGCGTCGGCCGGGCCGGTCGGGCATATCGCGTGCTCCGGCTAGCGGCCGGCCAAAGCAGGCAAATCAGAGCAGCCGTTTCCACTGTCACGATGAGCAGGATCAGCCAGCCATGATCGACAACCCTCACCATCCCTATACCCTCGAGATCAGCCCGTTAGAGCGGCCCGCAGGCCATCATGGTTGGGCGATCCGCAAGCACGGGAAGCTCCTGGAGCGCTCCGACCGGCCGCACCACTCCGAGGGCTCCGCCCGCAGGAAGGGCGAGGAGGCGCTGGAGCGGCAGATTCGCGGCGAGCGGACGCGGTGACGAACGTGATGGGTAGACGGTCAGAGTAAAAGCCCTGCCCCGTGCGAATCGCGGGCTTTCCGATCGGCCGCGAGCGCCTCGACGAGATGATGCAGGGCAATGTGCTGCGGTCTTGGGGCGCACGAAAGACCGTGCTCCTGCTCACGTCGCGTCGGTGCCGGTCACGACGACCACGGCCCCGTGGACCGGCTGCAGAACACCTCAGCCGTTCATGTCCTGGGCACACGGATGTCGTTGAACAAGGGCATCGGCGCGCTCCCTGCTGAATCTCGGACACGCTCGCCATGCTCCTGGCATGAGCGGTGACGAACCCGCACGCGGGACATCCTCTCCCCACCCTCATGTGAACGCGACGTCGATTCCACCCAGATCGATGGCGCCCGGCTGCGTGCTCCAACGCTCACTGGGCCGGATCGGGAGAGCGCGGGTCAAGGTGCCCGTCGTGACGACCTCGCCTGGCGCCAGGGGAGGGGCCGTCCGGTCGGCCGCGAGCACCTGGACGAGGTGATGCAGGGCGGCCAGCGGTCCGCCCCCGAGCACGTTCGATGCCCGGCCATGATCGGCCGCCACGCCGTCGCGGAGCAGGGTGATCTCGAACGAGGCGAGGCGCTCGTACCAGAGGTCGATGTCGGATCTCTGTATCTCGACGCGGGGCCCGAGGAGAAGCGCGCCGTGCAGGCCGAAAGCCGCCACGGTATCGGCCGCCTGGAAGCGCCAACCTGGAAACAGCGACTGCACGACCTCGAAGCCGTGAGCGACCCATGCGACGCAGCCGAGGAGTTCGCGTTCGCTCATGCCCGCGTCAGGGGCACGCGCAAGGCCGAACGCGATCTCCGGCTCGATCCGGGGCTCGACGACCCCAGACAGGCTGAAGCTGCCGCCGAGGTCCGCGAGGTCGTGCAGGGTCGTGTCATGAACGTAGCCCCAGATCGGAGCATGCACGCCGTACTCGTCCCAGATCGTGCGGTTCGTGAAGCCGATCTTGCGCCCCACGACGCGCTCGCCCCGTGCCTCGCGCAGCCGCCGCACGGCTGCGGTGACCCGGTATGCATCTGGCAGATCGAGGCCGTCGTGGCGCCCAGTCAGAGGAGTGATCTGGCGCCCTTGCGAAAGAGACGCGAGCACTTCCTCGGCAAGAACGTCGCTCACCGGCTGGCTCTGGAGGACAGGCTCGGTCATGGGAAGATCCTAACCCGCTGATTCGGGGTGCGCACGGGCCGTCCGCACTTCGCGGCTGCCGAACGATGGCGCGGCCCCGCAGCATCTCCCGCTCATCGGAAACTGGCAACTCCTCAAGGCTAGCTGCCCATCGCGTGTCCTGCGACGGCTCGACAGGTGCACCTCATCGCGGAGGATGAGCGGGCCGTTCGCAAGCCGGTTTCGTAGCGGACGTTCGACGACCGCTGCGGCTTTGCGCGCGGGCGAACCCGGTCGATCCCCCAGCGCGACCGCCTCCGTGAGCACCCGACGCCCGCCGCCGTAGGCAAAGGACCCTGCGCAGAGTGGCAGAGGGCCTGACGGATGCCATGGTTGCTGCTGGCCCTGCTCTCCGGGTGGGTACCGGCGACGCGAGACCCGTGGACGGGACCCCGCGCGGGCTCGGGCGAGAAGCGGCCACGCCAGCTTCGGTAGTGAGCGCGTCTCGTGATGCCGATCGTGCCGCGCGCAGGTGCCGAACACGACGAGCCAGCCGTGCCGGTCCATTCATGCCGCACAGGCGCGGGCGCAGCATCCGGAACTGGCCGAGGGCAGACTGGCCGCTTTCGGCGTCGACACGTCGAATGCAGAGGTCCAGCTCGTCGACCCCGATGTCACGACTTGAGCCGCAGCGCACGCCACCGAGGTCTCCTTCTTAGCACCCGAGTTCAGTCGGGAGAGCGTCGTCCCAAACCAGTGGTGGGCACATTGGTCCGCTCACCCACGGCGGGGTAGGCTGTCTCACCCGGAGGGTTGACCTCAATCCGCGCCTCATCTCAGGAGCATCCATCTCACCGGCGCGCGAAATGCGCATCGTTGAGTGCTCGCCACGTATCGTCCGCAAGCCAGCCATATGCCTGGTCGGGCATGGGTGGCACGTTCTTTACTGCGGCATCGTTCATCGGCAGGAACAGCACGTCCCGCTCCTGGGAGATCCTCAACGCACTGATCGGGACCACGATGCTGGCCTTCCCTGGGGTGAAGAACCCGCCCGACGCGACGATTGCGTAGTCCCGGCGATCTGCGGTGCCGAACACGATGCCCCTGACCTCGCCCACGATCCGATCGTCGGAGCTGCGAACCTCCGCGCCGATGAACTGGTCCGATCGCAGCCCCTGGGGAAGCTTGTCGACGTCGAGGAGCGGCGTGGCGTCACGATCGGCGCGGCGGCCCTGGACGGCGCCACGCTGCACCTTCGGCACCCGAGCCCCGATCTGCTTGTCGGCTTCCTCCTCGTCGTTGTTGCCGAGCGAGCCGATGGCAGGCCCAGACAGAAGTTCGCGGATGTTGGCGACGAGGCGCTCGCAATCCTCGTGACGTCCGTAGGACCACAAGATGAACGCTGCGTCGCGCAGGCTGCGCAGTTCCCGAACGGTCTGACGGTTGGCAGGCCCGCGTAGCTGTGGCTTCTGAGCGATCGCCTCCTCCAGCTTGGCATCCCCGATCTGGCATTCGGCCCTGGCGGTGGTTGCCCCGAGGAGGGTAAGGAGCGACACGGCTAGAAGGGTGCTAACTATTTTCATTGTTTGATCCAGTTCAGGAAAGATCTTTCGGGAACGATACAAGGCGTACGCTCACTATATTCGCATGGAGGCCAGCGAGACTGCCTGAGAATTGATCAATGGCGGCTCCGGGCAGCGGAGGAACAGGCTGTATCGTCTCTTGACCACTTGCTGGTTGGGTGCCTGAGGTGGGGTCGTTCAAGCCCAGGAGCGTTTGCGCGCTTAGAATAAATTCTGCCCGTCGCGCCGTGGAACCTCCCTGGCGCTCAATCGCTCGTCAGCAGCATCATGATTCCACCGGAGTAGGTGATCAGCCCCGCTGATACGACAAACATCAGAGCAACAGTGATGATCGCGTAGATCGCGGCGCGCTCGTTAAAATCAAAAATCCACATTTCCCACCCTCTAGAATTCCGTGCTCCGTAATGCGATTCATCTGCCGAGATCGACGCCGGCAGAGTACGGGAGAGTTTTGCCTGTACAGGGGCTACGCCGCGACGCTGGTCGGCGCTTTCATTACGTCGAAGCTGGGGTCACGCGGTTTCTCGGCCCCGACATCACAGAATTATGCGCGTATCAGAGTCGTTACTGCGATGCTTCTAGCCAGATCCCCGTATAGGTGACCGTCGCAACATAAACGGGCCGGTTCTGCTCATCACGAACGTGCATGACGCACGCACGATGGTCGCGATCCTCCGGCACCTTCTCATCCCCGAAATCGGGCATGAAGCGCAGCACCTCCGCACGCACCGAGTTCATGCTGCCGCAATCGACGCCTTCGTCGTCGCGTTGGAGCTTGCCGTTCACCTGCACGTCGAAGAAGAACCGTGGCATCGTAACCTCCTGGCCCGCTGAGCGTGCGCCATGCGCGACCAGGGTGAGCATGCATCAACGCCGCGAGGGCCCGTTCTGCCCAAGCGCTATTTCCCGAACTCCGCTGCCCTCCATGGAAGCGCAGACGCAGCCCTGAGCGAAACGGCGAGCCGCCCTCGTTCGACGTGCGGCGTCGATCGCGGCGACAAGCACGAGGACGCTGCACATCGACAGGTGCGCGGTCCTGCCGCTCCCGGGCAGCCTCGCCGATGCATCGCGACCGACAACCCCTGCTCCAGCACAGCCACGGATTACCGGGTCCAAGCTATCTCGAGGGCGAGCCAGACGTTCGTGGCCCGGCCCAGCATGTCGGTTCGGTGGGCCTTGTCACCGTTCTCGAAGCCGTCAAGCGCATGGACAACGCGAGCTACAGCTCGCCCCTGCTCAGGTGTCCTCGCCAGTGGCCCGAGGCGCTTGACCGCTTCCAAGACCATCATGGCGCGCATGTCCGGATCACCCGGCCCTTTGATCGCGCTACGAGCGCGGCGGAGCCATTCATCGCACTCGTTTGGCGCCTTACCCACCGATATGCTCCTGATGCTTCTTCACGCGAGTACAGCCCATGATGGCATTCGCCCGGCTGCGCAAACCGTCGAAGAAAACCCGGGTCCGCGGACGGATCAGCACACCGTGCACGGCCTGTGGCGCGTGGTGCGCGACCGCTCCTCCCACGTCCATCTGAGCTCGGCTACGCGCTTTTCATGGTCGTTCCGATCCCGCCTAGCCTTGGCGTCGGACAAGGCGCCGTGTCCCGCGGCGCTGAGCGCCGCATGCGGCGGGGAAGGGGTCTGAGCCATTGCTGGCATCACGCCGAGACAAGGAGCGGCTATCAGGACGCGGAGCATGGGCCTCCCCCTCTGGCTGTCAGGTTCAGTGCAGGACGACGGCGCACGTCAGATTGCGCCCGTTACGATCATCCAGAGGAAGACGAACGTGGACCCGGCAACAAGGGCAGCCGGAGCGGTCCTGAGGATCGCAGCTCGTGTGGTGAGCGACATGATGGTCTCCATCTGAAGAGGAGGGCGGTCAAGCGTGGCCGCTCTCTCGACTGGGCTCGGTGGCCAGGTCGATGGGCGAACGGCTGTCGGTTTCTTTGTCGTCGGCGGGATCGGCAGGCTCGCCAGGAAGGCGTTTGACGTCGGCCAGAAGCTCAGTGATCAACCGTCCGCGCCGTGGATCCCGCGCTTCGGACGTATCCGCAAAGAGACCAAGAAGATAGCGCGCCTTCTCAACGGCATCAGGGCAGCCTTCGACTGGCACGGCTGCCAGCATCCGCTCCAAGGCATCCTGTCGCGTCCTCAAGGCCTCTTGGTCGGCGTGGACCTGGACGCGAAGGCGCCGCAGCTCGGTCGCTTTCTGGGCGGCCACATCCCGGCGGTCGTCGAGTTCGATGCGTTCGTCCGTCATCGTTGGTCCCGTCCGGGCGACGCCCGCCAGAGGAGCTACTGCGTCGCGTGAGCGCCGGATGCCCAAATGGCGACATCGTCGGCCGCTTGTTTCTGCGGCAAGCCGTAGCGCTGCTCGACCGCAGCCACGAGATCGGCCTCGGTTCGAACCCCCGCCAGATCAACTTGGGTCAGCCGGTCCCACTTGGCTTGAGCATCATGCCTGCCGCCGGCACTCGCGAGTGCTGCCCTGACCGGACGATCCCGACGAGTGGTGGTCGCGTCAGTACGGGCGCGATGAACGTCTGTCTGCGCGAGCACAGCCTCTAGGGCCGCCTTGACCGCCTCGTCCAATGCAGCCTCCGCGAGGGTGAACGCAGCCAGAGCTTGGGTTTCGGATGCTCTGGCGCGCGCCACCACCTCGGTTTCGCATCCGGCGGGGGGCGACGCCCGACCAGCTGCGGCCAGGGTCTCGCTGGCAGCGTGAACCATCTTGCGGCGATCGCAGATCCGCTGCTCAACGGAGTCCAACTGGCTCTCGATCAGACGACTCGACTTGTCGCAGATGTCGGACCCGTTCGCCTTCAACGCCCCCAGGCGCCGGTCCATGCCGTTGAGCCGAATCCTCAAAAGGTCGCAGATGCGATCGACGGGACCAGTCATGAGCGTCTCCTCCGCTTGTTGCAGCCACTCACAGGGGAAACTGCCCTTCGACGTCGAACTCCGCCGTTGACCCGCCAGCAGGGTTCTGAAGCACGAGATCGAGCGACACACCGTCGGTGCTGGCGAGGCGTACGACCCCTGCCGCAAAAGCGCGGTCGAGAACCACCGCTTCACCCTCGATCTCGCCGTTCGCCCACCGCCGGTCGCGATCGGCATACCCGTCGATCTCGAAGGTCACGTTGCCGAGACGCTCGGAGCTGTCACCAACCGAAAGGCTGCCACTCCCCTGAAGAGTGCCAAGGTGGCGGCAGGAATTTTTCATGATCGCAGTCATCAGAAGTTCTCCAGGTCGGATCCGGTTGATCTGCTCATCGCCACAGCGTCGAGAGATCACTCGCAGGTCAGAATTCCTTATCGAATTCATACGGCGGCATCAGCGCGGACCTGACCTTTCGTTGCAGCTGAACGATCTTTGATGATGGCTCGGAGCCGTGTTTCATTCCTGATCGTTGAAAGATCGACGTGGTGGAGGAAGGGCCACTTCTTCTGTGCCTCACGGAGGTAGCCCCTCTTGCGCACCGCGGCCTGCGATGTCTCGCCGCCTCGAAAGCCGAACATTGATATTCTCCTTGTTCATGCGCTCAGGTCGGATCAAATTCACCCGATTCGGCGAGCAGAAGAAAATCAAATTCGTATTTTTATGATATTACCGTAATAATAGTGGCGAGATCCGATAACAAGTGGCGCCATGATTATTTTCGGTGATCCAAAATTTTATTTCAAGGAATTTGTCAGCAGAAGCATCAACGCAGATGTTCGTGAGGCGCGCGAGTTGCAGCGCGCGCCGCCTTCCGCAGACCGGTCATTTCGCCTGCGGATTCGTTCACGGCCGTGTATGTTCGGTTACGTGGCGCGAATGGGGCTGGGACCATGAACGACTTCGTCGAGAACATGCCCGGCACCTCCGAGCGGACCTCGTCGGAGCGGTACATCAATGCGATCCGGCAGCAGGGCGGCATGTTCGTTGAAGCCGTGCGGGTCACCCGCATGCCGATGATCGTCACCGACGCCAAGCTACCCGGCAACCCCATCACGTTCGCGAACCCCGCCTTCATCAAGCTGTCGGGCTACGATCTCGACGAGTTGCTCGGGCAAGACCCACACTTCATGAACGGTGAGGGAACCGACCCCGACGCCATCAGGCGCTACGAGGAAGCGATCCTGGAAGGGCGGGACATCAACCTGGAGATCCTCCAGTACCGCAAGGATGGCACGCCGTTCCATTCCATGCTGTTCGCCGCGCCGCTCACGGACGGCCAGGGCTCCGTGACCAACCACTTCCTCTCCTACCTCGACATCACTCGGCGGGTGGACGCGGAGGAGCATCTGCGGGCACTGACGGCCGATCTGGAGCGACGGGTCGCCGAGCGCACCCACGAGCTCGACCAGGCCAACGCGGCGCTGAGGCGCCTCGTCTCCGAGCGGGAGATGCTGCTCGTCGAGGTCAACCACCGCGCCAAGAACAGCTTGATGGTCGCGGCATCGCTGCTCGCCATTCAGGGCCGCAGGCAGCCTGATCCTGGCGTAAAAGCCTTGTTCGAGGAGGCCTATGATCGTCTGCACGCGATGGCCCGCGTTCACGACCTCCTGAGCAAGTCCGAGAGTGCCCAACGGGTCGATCTCGCGCGGTACGTGACCGATCTTTGCGAAGCGTTGCGGCCTCTCACCGAGAGCGACGGGCGGGTGCGGTTCGAGCGCGAGACGGAGGAGGGCATCCTCGTCGAGGCCGACGTGGCCTTCTCATTGGGGATCATTCTCACCGAGCTCGTGACGAATGCCGTCAAGTACGCGTTCCCGGCACCGAGGGCAGGCACGATCCGGCTGCGTACGCGGCAAAGGGAGGACGGTAATGTCGAGGTGACGATCCAGGACAACGGCATCGGGATGGCGAGCATTCGGGAGGGCTCGCTCGGCTATGGGCTGGTCCGATCGCTCGTCCGGCAAATCGACGGAGAACTCGACATCGTCAACGACAACGGCGTTTCCATCAACGTGGTCTTTGGACGCGAAACTCGATTGACAGTCTGAATTCATTACTCCCGCGATTCCGGGCCACATTGGGACCTGGGACCGCCGAGCCGGAAGGTCTGCTTTCCGAGAATAGCGCACGCAGCCCCTAAGGCCGAGATGGGCGCGAAGCGGAATGCCTACTCCGCGGCGGCCAACTCACTTTGTGCCCCTCGCCCATGGCGGACATCGTGCGGTGGTTTGGCTTGTTTCGGTCCTGGCAGCCGCGGAACGTCCGCCGTTACGACGCCGCGCCGCGATCACACGCGAGGACAGGGTATACCTGCATCCGGGAAGGACGATGTGGATCACCCGCAGCACATGAGCGTCGCGCGCTATATCGCGTGCGAGGACACAGCGCTGAATGCGCGCTTGTTCCTATGGCACTCGCTCGGGCTCAACGGCCACTTCGTCGGTGACGGCTGGGCCACTAACCCGGAAACCGGGCAGCGGATGGAGGAGCATCTGACCGGTAACGTGCCGCTCGCGAGCGTTCCCGGCCACCGGTCCATCGACCTGGATGTCAGGTTGGCCGGTGACCGCACATGAGCGCGCCCGAGCAGATCGCTCGGTTGCGTGTCGGCCAGGAGGGGATTATGCCCCCATGCGGTGTGAAAAACCGAATGGCTCTACGGCAGGTTTGTCCAGGGACGATCGAAAACCACCGCTGCAATGCGCCAGCCGATGTGGGCTAAATCGTGGGCTAGTCAGCAGCCAAGCGGCTGATAAAGTAGCATTTTCAGGCGCTTAAGCGAGGTAAATGGCGGAGACGAGGGGATTCGAACCCCTGATACGGGTTATCCCCGTATAACGGTTTAGCAAACCGCCGCCTTCAGCCACTCGGCCACGTCTCCAGGCGGCCCGGCGCAGCGGCCGGACGGTCGGGGCATATGGCGCGAAGCGGGGGCTTTCGTCAAGGCGAGGGGCGTCAGGACTCGCTGGGCAGCGGGTCCGTGGTGCAGGCAACCGAGCGCACCGCCTCGACGGCTTCGGGGCGCTGGCTCGGGAAGGCCGCGAGCACCCGCACGATGGCGAAGCCCGAGCGGTTGGGGGCGACGATCCGCACGTCGCGGGAGCGGGCGTTCTCGTCCTCGGTGGCCAGCGTCTCGTCGAGCTGGCGCTGGGTCATCACCACGAGGTCGAGGGCGCCGCGCACGGCGGCGCGATCGGTGAGCGCGTAATAGACGCCGCCGCCGCGCCCGTGCAGCGAGACCGACTGGAACAGGCCGCGGGTGCGGGCGCTGATCCGCAGCGGGCCCTCCTCGAGATTGTAGGCGCAGGCGCCCACCACCATGGCCGGGTCCGCGGCCGGGAGCCAGCTCGTCCCGTTCGCCTCGACGATCTCGGCGTTGCTCGATGTCGCCGTGGTCCGCAGGCGCGAGAGCGCGTCCCCCTCGGCGAGGAACGGCATCGCCAGGATGGCCGCGATGTGCACCATCGCGGCCAGCACCAGCCCG
>DASPJU010000689.1:0-10541 GCA_035628475.1 Salinarimonas sp.
GACAGCTCGGTTGGGGACATTGCGACCGGCTCCCAGTTACTTCCGGGCCTTGCGCGCCGCATAGCGCGCGTCCCGGGCCGCCTTCTGCTGGGCCGCGCGCTCGCCTTCCTCCTCGACCGCCCTGGTCCGGGCGATCTCCGCCTGGCGCTCGGTCTCGGCCGCCTCGATCGCCCTGCGCTCGGCCATCGCGTCCTCCGCTGCCTTGCGCTCGGCGCTGCGGACCTCGCGCGCGGCGCTGATCGCCTCCCGCTCGGCCCGACGCGCCGCGACGGACGGATCGTCCTCCGCGGGCCGGGCCTTGAAGCGGCCGAGCATGGCCTGCTTGGCCTCGGCGGCGCGCTGGAGGCGTTCGGAGAAGTTCTTGTCCTTGGGGTTTGTCATCGAACCTTCGGTACTGGAGAGTTGGCGCCCGGACGGCTGACGATCCGTGGCCTTCGAAGACAGGCGCTAAGCCTCGCGGCCTCGCATGGGACTGTCGCACGACGCGGGATCCGTCCTCGAGGAGCGCCGAACCTTCGCTCACGCGGTGTAGCCCGCCATCGGGGCCAAATCACGCTCTAACTTATGTGGCTTCCCCAACGGCAACCGCAAGAGGGCGCGCTCCCGTCGATGACCGGGCGCTCCTCGCGGCGCTCCGGGAGGCCGCCGCGGCCCGACCGGACCGCGCCCACGACCCCGGTCGAGAAACGCGCGAAGCCCCGCGCGGATCCGCCCGCCCGACCGGGCCGGCGCGGGATTCGCCGGCCTCGACACGAACCGAGATCGTGCCGCGTCAACCGCTCGAGCAGGTTGCGTTCCGCAAGGTGGCCGGCCCGGTGGACCGCATTTCGCCGGGGCGTTGACTCGACCCATGGGGCGCTCCGGCCCTAGTCCGCCGGCTCACGATCCGGCCGCGCACGGGGCCCGGTCGGCTCCGCGGCGGGGTTCATCTTGTGGGACGCGACGAGGAGTTCGCCACGCCTTTCGCTGGGGCGACGCTGTCCGGTCACCTAGCCTCGCGCTTCGGACGCTATGCCCCCGGCGTGCTGCTACACGCCGGCCAATGTCCGCCAGACGGTCGAGGCGCTCCGCGCGGGCGGGCTCGACCGCTTCGAGGAGCGGCCGCTCTCCGACGGCGCGTGCCTTCGCCGACATGGTCGGCGGAACGGTCGCGGCGGCGAAGACCCTGCCGCACCCGGGCTCTTGACCGGCGGCCGTTCGACGGCCGGAGGGAGATCGCCCGCCCCCACTGTTTGCGCTGTCGGGTGGGGCTCCAAACGGCGACGGCCCCGATGGGGGGATCCATCGGGGCCGTGGTGTTTGGTTGCGGGGGCCTGAAACTACCGACATCGTCGCAGCCGCAGTGTCCGCTCGCGCGCCGGCATCAGAGATTAGCTGACACGCTGAAAGCAGACATTCCGCATCGCGCCCATGTCGGCCATAGGGGCCGCCCGTTCGATCACTGGAAAGCAGCCCCCCTGGGTTTTCTGTGTCAAGTCGTGATCGCGCAGATCCCGGGGGCTGACACAAAATACAAACATGACGCATTTCGCTGAAATCCAATCAGGTCTGAGCTCTCAACGGGCCGCTGAAATCTCTCCGGACACGTATCGAGTAAGCCGATGGTTAGTATTAACATCGGCTACAGGGTCCGACGACAAGTCAGACCCTCGGAATCACGAAAGCCCTGCGAGCGATCAGCGCCAGCGTTTGATCAGCAAAAGCAGCGAGCTCCGCACGGTCACCGCGGCTGAAGGCGCGTGGGACCGTGTCGATGATGCATAGCGCGCCGAGCCGGATCCCGGCCATGTAAGTCAGAGGCGCGCCCGCGTAGAAGCGCAGGTGCGGCGGGCCCGTCACAAGTGGGTTGTCGCGAAAGCGCGGGTCAGCTGGCGCATCAGGCACGACGAACACGTCGTCGGCGAGGATGGCGTGGTTGCAGAACGCCTGGCCCCGCGGCATCTCGTCTAAGCTCAGCCCCTGGCGCGCCTTGAGGAGCTGGCGGCTCTCGTCAAGGACGGTGACGAGGCAGATCGGCACCCCAAAATGCGACTTGGTGGCGGCGCAGACTGCGTCGAGCTCCGGGTCGCGCCCGGGGGCGAGCAGGCCTGTCTCGCGCAGGGCGACGAGGCGCTCGCGCTCGTTCGGGCCGACGGGGAATTCCATGTCGCGCCCTGGCGAGGTGAGACCAGGCGCCACCCTAGCCCCACGGTCCGCAGCCTGCAACGGTCAGGTGTGGCCCGCGCGGGCGCCCTCCCCCCGGCCCAGCGCCGCCGCGAGGGCAGCGAAGGCGGCCTTGCGACGGCCCGCGCGGTCGAAGGGGAGTGGGCGCACCGGCGCTCCGTCCGGGCGCGGGTGGGACGTGGCGAGCCAGGTCCGCGCGTCGCTCACCCCCCAGACTACGACCGCCGCGGGCCGGCAGGCCTCGAGGAGTCCCGAGAGGTATGCCCAGTACGCCTGCGCCACCATCCGGTCCCGCGCGGCGCGGTCGCGAGGGCAGCGCGCGTCGCTTACGTCGAGCTCCGTGACGAGGAGGCGCAGGCCAAGGGCCTCGACTTCGCGCGCGAAGGCCTGCAGGGCCGGGTGGGCCCGCGGCCGATCAGCCGCGTCGAGATGGGACTGGAGCCCAAGCCCCTGGATCGGCACCCCCGCCGCGAGATGGCGCTCCAGGAGGCGCAGCATCGCTCGCCGCTTGGCCGCGGCGTCGGGGGAGTCGTATTCGAGCCCCATCTCGTTGAGGACGAGGAGCGCGCCGGGATCAGTCCGAGCGGCCTCGCGGAAGGCGAGGGCGAGATAGCCCGGCCCGAACGCGTCGAGGAACGGGGAGGCGCGGAGACCGTCGCTGCGCCCGTTTGCGAGGTCGAGGGGCTCGTTGACCACATCCCAGGAGTGGAGGCGCCCCGCATAGCGCTCTGCGATCCACGCAAGATGAGCGAGGGCCTCGGCACGAACCGCCGCACGGCCGGCCCCGGCGAGCCAAGCCGGGACCGCCCCATGCCACCACAGGGCATGGCCGCGGCACGCCAGGCCGTGCGCCCCGGCGAAGGTCACGAGGGCATCTGCGGCGACCGCGTCCCGCGCGGCGGGCCGCGGCGCGACCTGATCCCACTTCATCTCGTACTCCGGGACGACGAGGTCGAAGTGGCGGGCGAGTAGGTGCGCCCGGCCCTCGTGCCGCAGATCGTGGGTCGCGGCGGCAGCTCCCAGCAGGAGCGGCGCGCCCGAAGGGGCCGTGCTCATGAACTCTCTTCCTCCCTACCGGCAGATCGCCTAATCAAGTTGCCCCGCCCCGGTCGCGCCGCGTCTCACGCCCTCGATGAACATCCGCCGCACCCTCGTCGCGTTGACCGCTTTCCTGGGCATGGCGCTCCTGTTCACCGTCGGCACCCAGATCAACGACCAGCTGGCGCGCTACGATCAGGCGCAGCGCCTGGCCGCCTCCAATGCTGTGCGTGAGCGCCTGGCCGTCGCCTCGCAGGCTCTGGGAGAGGAGCGCGCCGCCACCTTCCTCGCGCTCGCGGGCGCTAGCACGAGCGATCTTTCGGAGGTCCGCCGACGGGTCAACGAGGCCTCGGCCGCAACCCAGCGGGCCATAGCGGAGGCGCAGGCCGCGATCGACGCAGCGGAGACGGGCGCGGCCGTCGAGCGCTCGGCGGCGAACCTCGCCCGGGTGCGCCAGGAGGCCGACGCCGCGCCGCCCTCGCCCGACGGAGACCGGCATCGCATTGCTTTCGAGTGGTTCGAGACCGTGTCCGATATCGTCAGCGGCCTGCAATCGCTGCGGCTCACGCTGCTCGCCCGCGAGCAGGCGAACGAGCCGGAGATCGCGCACGAGGCTGCGCTGCGGTCCTATGCCAACCTCCTCATCGAGCACTTGTCACGTAACCGGGCGCTCCTAGCGTTCGGCCTCGAAGCCCCATCACTCGGGGACAAGTTCCTCGATGCAGCCGAACGCAACGAAGGCCGAGCTGAGCTCGCTCTCCGGCTCCTGCGCGACCAGCCGATTGCGACGCTCGGGACTGAAATCCGGGCGTTCGTCGATGAGGTGAACATCCATCACGCCGTGGTTTTCGACCCGGCCCAGCGCAGCATAATAGCAGGTTTACGCCGGGGCGAGGCACTCATGGTTCCGGCAGGCTGGGCTAGCACGGCGGACCAAATGATAGCCCTCACGTCAAGGCTTCAGAGCCGTTTGTTCGAGAGCTCACGCGCCCGCTTGGCCGAGGAGGTTGCTGAGGCGCGCCGGGCGGTAACATCGTGGGCAATCCTGCTGGGCCTCGGGGTCTGCGCAGTCGGGGCCGCCCTCCTGGTCGTGCGCCAGCGGGTCGCCCAGCCGCTCGAACGCCTGCGCGACGTGATGCTGCAGCTCGCCGACGGGGACCTCTCCGTGGCGCTGCCCTACGGCGAGCGGCGCGACGAGATCGGCGCGATGAGCGACACGCTACGAGTCTTCAAGGCGAACGCGATCCGGCGCAAGCGCCTCCAAGATGAGACGCTTCAGCTCCACGCCAAGCTGCACGATGCTTACGGCCAGCTGCGGCGAGACCTCGAGGCGGCGGCGGTGATCCAGGCGAGCCTTCTCCCCCGCCCAGGAGGCACCGGCGCCGTCGCCTTCGACGCTCTGTTCCAGCCCTCGCACTTCATCGCGGGCGACACCTACAACGTGGTCGACCTGCCGAGCGGGCGCGCCGGCTTCTTCCAGCTCGACGTTGCGGGGCACGGGGCGCCCGCGGCCCTCGTCTCGGTCGCGTCTCACCACACGCTCACCCAGGCTCTCCTGCAGCGCTGGCGCAACGAGAGCCTCGCCGAGCTCGCGGAACGGCTCAACCGGGACTGGCCCGAGGGCCTGCCCTACTGCACGATGATCCTTGGCGAGATCGACGTCGCGACGGGCCGCGGCACCCTCGTTCAGGCTGGGCACCCCTCCCCGCTTCTCGTGGGCCGCGACGGCGCGGTCGTGGCGCTGGGGACGGGGGGGCTGCCCTTCGGCATGCTGCCCGACGCGGATTTCGAGGAGACCCCATTTGAGATGCGCGCGGGCGATCGCCTGCTTATCTACTCGGACGGGCTCGTGGAGGCCGAGAACGCCCACGGTGAGTGCTTCTCCGACGACCGGCTCGTCGACCTCGTGCGCGATCTGGTGGGCCAGCCGACCCCCGCGCTCATCGGTGGCATCGGTAAGGCGCTGCGGGCGTGGCGGGGCTCGGCGGAACTCGACGACGACGTGAGCGTGCTCGTCCTGCAGCACCCTTCTCGAGGAGGAACAGCATGATGTTGAGCGAGGAGACCCGGGATGGAGTCCTCATCTTGCGCTGCCACGAGCCGCGCATCGATGCGAGCCACGCACCAGCGTTTCGCGAGGAGGTGATCCGGCGCATCGAGGGCGGGCCCGGCCTTGTCGTCTTGGACCTGAGCGAGGTCACCTTCGTCGACAGCTCGGGCCTCGGCGCCATCGTGTCCTGCCTAAAGCGTCTGGGGCCGCGGGGCAACATGGCGATCGCCGGGGCTAGGGGGGCTGTCATGCGCCTGTTCACCCTCACGCGCATGGACAAGATCTTCTCTCTGCACGACACCGCCGAGGCGGCGGTTGCGCGGCTCAACGGCTGAGGCGTGATGGCCCTCCTCACCCTTAACGTCGACGGCGAGCTCAACCAAGTCGCGCCGATTGCCGTGGCGGTGAGGGGCGCCTGCGCTCCCTTCCTCGACGAGGAAGGCTTGGACGCCGTTGAGCTCGCCGTCGTCGAGGCCGCGACCAACGTCATCCGGCACGGCTACGGGGGGCGGCCTGGCGGACGCCTGTCGGTGAGCGTGGAGCAGGTGCCCGACGGGGTCGCGGTCGACCTCGTCGACCACGCGGAGCCGATGCCACCGCGCCTCCTAGAAGCGGCCGAGATGCCCCTCCCGGGTGATCCCGACCACGTCGCGGGGCTCGCCGAGTCGGGCTGGGGCCTCGCGCTCATCCGGCTGAGCATGGACGAGGTGAGCTATCGCCCTGGACCCGACGGAAATTGGCTGCGGATGATCAAGCGCCGGGCGTGAGGCCCTACGGCGCGAGGCGCTCGCGCAGGGCCGGGAAGGTCATAGCGGCCTGTGCCATGGCTGCGGCGAGCGCCGGGGTTGCGGCGCGCCCGTCCCCGGCCGCCGCGTGCGCGAGCGCCAGGCCGTCGGCTTGGGGCAGCGCCCCAGCCTGGACCGCAGCGGAGGCTGCGACGAGGAGCGCCGCCCGTGTCTCGTCCGCTCCGGGAGCAGCCGCATGGGCCTCGCGGGCGCGGCGCAAGGCGTCTTCAGCGCGCGAGCGAACGGTCTCCGGCACCGCGGCCGGCGCGGCGCCCGTAAGCCTCGCCTGAATGCGCCCCTCCGTGTCGAGGTTCTCGAGGTGGATGATAACCGCCGTCGAGACCGCGAGGGCGGAGATGAACGCGATCTGGCCGCGGGCCTTCAAGAGATTGTCCCGGAAACTCACCGCGTCGCTTGCTCCAAAATGGGCGTCTCGTAGACCGGATGCGGCTGCCAGAACGCCGCCCGGATGATCGGAAGCATCGAGAGCGCGTTGTTGAGGCCCCAAACCGTGTTGGCGATCATGGCGCCGAGCGTGTAGCCCGCAACCCCCGCCGAGAAGGCGCTCCAACCCCAGACAAGGCCGGCGAGCGTCAGCACCACGACCGCGATCTGCCATTTCACGAGGCGGGGATAGCTGCCCACCTGCCGGTCCTTCGGGGTGACGGGGAACGAGATCTTCTTGCCCCGCGCCACCGTCCAGAGGGCCTGGAGGTTGAGGGGGAACATGCCGAGATACCAAGCGCGGCCTTTGGCGTTTGAGGTCCCCCACATGCCCACCATCTGTGCGAGCTCGTTGAAGAGCAGGAACGGCGCGATGTGGAGGAAGAAGTCGAGGGCGTAGCCCGAGAGCGGGGGCACGCCCGTGAACAGGAACACGATCGGCGCCGTGAGGAAGACCACATTCCAGAGCGGCGAGAGATAAGAGTAGAAGGTCGACCCGTACATGAGCTTCTGCGGCAGGGTGAGGCCGCGGCGGAAGAGTGGGTTATCGTTGGCGAGGATGTCGAGGGTCCCGCCCGCATACTTGAAGCGCTGGATGGTCCAGCTCAGCAGGTCGTTGGGCGAGAGCATCTTCGACTGCACCACGGGGTGCTGGACCGATCTCCAGCCCCGCTCCCGGTCGGCATGCAGCGCGATCGAGGTGTAGATGTCCTCCGACACGTGGAACTTGTACGGGGTCAGCTCCTCTTCCGAGGCGCCTTGCCAGAGCGCTGCGTCGCGCACCGGGCCGGCGAGCGCGGCCTCGCCCGTGAGACGGCGCAGGGCCCGGGCGTCGGTGCCCGCCGCGGCGGCCACCCGGTCGGCCCACTGGCGCAGCGCCGCCTCCATGACCGCCTCGCGCCGGTGGATCGAACCCGCCCCGCAGCAGAAGGCGGCATTGGCCCAGTTCCGCCGACGCAGGATGAAGTCATAGAAGAGATGCGGGTCGTTGGCGAAGGGGTCCTCGCCGATCCGCACGGGCCCAAACAGGCCCTCGACGCCCCGTCCGAGCCAGCGTCCAGGACGGCCGATCCAGCCCTCCAGCGTTGCGGGAAGCGGCACACCCGGGGGCACGTCGCAGAACCACTGCGGGGTCTGTACCCAGGCCATCCGGGGATCGCGGAAATAGCCCAGCGTTTCGACGAGGATCGTGGGGAAGGGCCGGGTATCGGCGTCGCAGATGAGGATGAAGTCCCCGCCCGTATTCGCCATTGCGTTGCGCAGGTTGCCTGCCTTGAAGCCCGCATTATCGGTGCGCGTGATGTAGTTGACGCCCTCCTCCTCGGCGACCGCCCGCATGGCCGGGCGCCGCCCGTCGTCGAGTACGTGGACGCGCACCTCGATCGGGTGGGGATAGGTTATGGCTTTGGCGTCGCGAAGTCCCAGCCGCACGAGATCGGGGTCCTCGCTGTAGGTGGCGAAGAACACGTCTACGGTGATCGGCCGGTCGGGGGTGTCGGGCTCGTCCGTGCAGTCCCGGATCGAGCGTGGCAGGGGACCAGGTTTGGGCGACTCGGCCGTCCAAAGATTGATGGTGAACAGGATCAGGCCGACATAGGCCCCGGTCTCGGCGAATACGAGAGGTATCGAAAGCCACCAAGCGTCGAAGTTGATCGATGAGGTCCAGCGCCAGGCGATGTACCACGCGCCGAAGACGAGGCTGCACGTGGCGAGGAACTGCCAGAGCGCCTCGTGCAGCGGGGGGTGGTTCGCTGGCGTCCAAGGCGTCTGGGTCTCGAACCTCGACTGGTGCTTCGACATCACACTTCCGCTCGGGCGTGGGCGCGTGGGGCGCCCGAACACGTCGGCGCCTTGTTAAACGTCAGGTCCTGCCGCAAACAAGTCGGGACGTCGCGCCGGGTTTCCCCGATGCGCCGGCCCACGAAGAAGATCGCGAGCCAGCGAGACGCTGATGACCGTCCCCGTCCTGAAGGCGTGCCGCGCAGCCGTCTTCTTCGTCGCCCTCGCGCTCACCGCCCCCGCCCTCTCCCAGACTGCCGACGAGCTCTCCACCCAGGGCCGCGCCGCGGCGTCGCGCAACGAGAACGCCGAGGCGGCGCGCCTGTTCGGCGAGGCTATTCGGGTCGACCCGGCCCAGCGGCCGGCTCTGCTGCGCGAGTATGCCGACCAGCTCGCCTTTTCGGGCCGCCCCGCCGACGCGGTGTTGCTCTATCGCGAGCGCCTCGCTGCGACCGACCTCGACGCAGCGGCGCGCGCCGCCCTGGAGCGGGGCCTCGCCCTCGCACTTCTATGGAGCGGCGCCTTCGATGAGGCGGCGCCGACGCTCGAGGCGCTGTCGAACGCCGCGCCCACTGACACCGAACTGCGCCGGGCCTTCGTGGACGCGGTGGTCGGCTCCGCCCGCGCGGCGGCCGGGCGCGGAGCCAACAAGGAGGCGGTGGAGCGCTTCGAGCGGGCGCTCGCCATCGATCCGGCGCGCCGCCCCGACATCGCGCGCGAATTCGCCGACCAGCTTGCCTTCTCGGGCGAGCCCGCGCGGGCAGTGCCCGTCTATCGCGAGGTCGCCAGCCGCGCCGACCTTCCCGACGAGGAGCGCCGGCGCACCACGCGCAGCCTCGCCTTCGCGCTTCTATGGAGCGGCGCGTTCCGGGAGGCGATCCCCGCCTGGGAGGCAATCCTGCGCGAGAACGCCGGCGACGATGAAGCGCGCCGCGGCCTCGCGGACGCCCTCGTGGGGTCTGCCCGGCGCGAGGCGGAGGCCGGCCGGAACGCCGGCGCGGTCACCTCCTTCCGCCGCGCCCTCGACACGGCCCCCGGGCGCCGGCGCGAGCTCCTGGCTGAACTCGCCGACCAGGTGGCCTATGCCGGTCGCCCGGGCGACGCCGTGCCGCTCTACCGCGAGGGGCTGCGCCAAACGGACCGGCCGGCCGAGGAGCTGGCGCGCCTGCGCCGGGGCCTCGCCTTCGCGCTCCTGTGGAGCGGGTCCTTCGCCGAGGCCTCCCGTGCCTTGGAGGAGGTTCTGGCCGCAGCGCCTGACGACGCGGAGGTGCGCAAGGCGCTCGCTGACGCCCGCGAGAAGCGCGCCACCCCGGTCGCGCCGCGCCGTCCGGAGGCGCCGTCGGCCGTGGCCCGCCCCTCGCCGGCGCAGGGAAGCCCGTCCGGCCCTGCCGCTGCGCCCGCAGCCTCCCCTGCCCCGCCCCAGACAGAAACAGACCGTGCCATCGCGGCGGCGCGCGCAGCCGCAGGGCGGGGGGCCAACAAGGAGGCAGTCGAGGGTTTCGAGCGGGCGCTCGCCATCACGCCCGGGCGCCGCCCCGAGATCGCCCGCGAATATGCCGACCAGCTCGCCTTTTCGGGCCAGCCCGCCCGCGCCGTGCCGCTCTATCGGGAGGTCCTTGCCCGCGAGAACCTCCCCGCGGACGAGCGCCGGCGCGCCGCCCGGGCGCTGGCCTTTGCGCTACTGTGGAGCAGCCAATTCGACGACGCGATCCCCGCCTGGGAGCGGATCCTCTCCGGATTGCCCGGCGACGCTGAGGCGCGCCGCGCGCTCGCGGACGCCCATGTGGGCGCCGCCCGCAAGGCCGCCGAGACCCGGCGCAACGCGGCGGCGGTGCGCCAGTTTGAGGCGGCGATCCGGGTCGAGCCGTCCCGCCGCCGCGAGCTTCTGCCCGAGCTCGCCGACCAGGTCGCCTATGCGGGGCGCCCGTCGGACGCAGTCCCCCTCTATCGCGAGGGCCTGGCGCAGGCGGGTCGCACGCCGGCCGAGCGAGCGCGCCTCGGGCGCGGGCTCGCCTTTGCGCTCCTGTGGAGCAACCAGTTCCGCGAGGCCGCAGCCGCCTGGCGCGCGATCCTCGCCGCCAACCCGCGCGATGGGGAGGCCCGCAAGGCGCTCTCGGACGCCCTGGTCGGCGCGGCGCGCGCCTCCGCCGGAGCGCGTCGCCACGCCGACGCGGCCGGCCTGTTCCGCGAGGCCATTGGCCTGCAGCCGGGCCGGCGCGGCGAGCTGCTGCGCGAATATGCCGAGCAGGTGCTCTATGCGGGGCGCGCGGCGGAGGCGACGC
>DASPJU010000690.1:0-2447 GCA_035628475.1 Salinarimonas sp.
GCCCGCCGCCCCCGCCGCGCCCAAGCAGTGACCCGTCCGTGACGAGCCATCCCCACCCGCGGCCCGCCGAGGCGGGAGCCCTGCCGGGCTCCCTCCTGATCCGCAACCTGCGCAAGGAGTACCGGGCGGGGCAGCCGGTCCTGAAGGACATCTCGCTCGCCGTCGAGGGGCGCGGCATCACGGCCATCATCGGGCCGTCGGGGACGGGCAAGTCGACGCTGATCCGCTGCATCAACCGCCTCGTCGACCCCACCGCGGGCGAGATCTGGTTCGGGGGCGAGGACCTGGCGCGGCTCAAGGGAGCGGCCCTGCGCGGGGCGCGCCGGCGCATCGGCATGGTGTTCCAGGAATACAACCTCGTGGAGCGCCTCAGCGTCATCGAGAACGTCCTGTGCGGGCGGCTCGGCTACGTGCCGGCCTGGCGTGCCTTCCTGCGCCGGTTCCCGGAAAGCGACGTGGCGCGCGCCTTCGAGCTCCTCGACGCGGTGGGCTTGGGGGCCGACTTCGCGACGCGGCGCGCCGACCGTCTCTCGGGCGGTCAGCGCCAGCGCGTGGGCATCGCCCGCGCCGTGATGCAGGACCCCGCCCTCGTGCTCGCCGACGAGCCGACCTCGTCGCTGGACCCCAAGACCTCGGTGGAGATCATGGAGCTCATGGCCTCCCTCTCGGCCGGGCGCGCGACGCCCATCGTGATCAACATCCATAACGTCGACCTCGCCCGGCGCTTCGCGAACCGCATCATCGGGATGTCGCGCGGCGAGGTGGTCTTCGACGGGCCGCCCGAGGCGCTGGAGGACCGCCACCTCACCGAGATCTACGGGGGCGAGGGATGGCTGTCGTGACGGGGAGCCTGCGGGCGAAGGCCTTCCCGGCGCGCTGGCCCGTCCGGCTCGCCTGGATCGGGCTCGGCCTCTACGCGATCTACGCCGCGCGGATCCTCGACGTGACCTGGCCGCGCTTCGTGCAGGGCCTCGACAACGGCGCGCGCTTCCTCGACCGCATGTTCCCGCCCAACATCGCGCCCGACAAGCTCGCCCTGCTCCAGACCGGCATGATCGAGAGCATCCAGATCGCGGTGCTCTCGACCTTCTTCGGCGTGCTGCTCTCGCTGCCGCTCGGGCTGCTCGCGGCGCGCAACCTCACGCCCGCCTGGCTGTCCTGGGGCGCGCGGGGGCTCATCGCGGTGCTGCGCTCCTTCCACAGCGTGATCGTCGCCATCCTGTTCGTGAAGGCGGTGGGCTTCGGGGCGCTCGCGGGCATCCTGGCGCTGATCGTGAGCACCATGGGCTTCGTCTCCAAGCTCTTCGCCGAGGCCGTGGAGGAGATGTCCATGAAGCAGGTGGAGGCGGTGCGCGCCACGGGCGCCTCCTTCATGAGCGTGCTGGCCATGGGGGTCCTGCCTCAGGTCATGGCCCGCTTCATCGGCTTCTCGACCTACCAGCTCGATTCAAACCTGCGCAATTCCACCATGGTGGGGCTCGTCGGCGGGGGCGGCATCGGGGCGACCCTGTTCACGGCCTACCAACGCTTCGACTACGACTTCGTCCTCACCATCCTGCTCGCCATCATCGCGCTGATCATGCTGGCCGAGGTCGGGGCCGGGCGCCTGCGGAGGATCTTCCAGTGACGGCGCTCGCCGCCCCGCGCCGCTGGCAGCGCTTCACCCCCGTGGAGCGCGCCGCGCGCGCCGTGGTCTACGTGATCGCGGCCATCGCCGTGGTCTGGTCGCTGCGCACCGTCGAGATCATCCCCGAGTTCCTCTACGACGCGCCTGAGCAGACCGCCGACCTCTTCGTGCGCATGTGGCCCTTCGACTGGGCCTTCTACCCAAGGGCCGTGCACGCCGCGCTCATCGAGACGCTGCACACGGCGACGCTGGGCACGCTGCTCGCCCTCGTGCTGGCGATCCCCTTCTCGTTCCTGGCCGCGCGCAACTTCACGCGCTCTGGCGTGCTCCACTGGTTCGCCCAATTCGTCTTCGTCTCGTCGCGCTCCGTGAACTCGCTCATCTGGGCGCTGCTCTTCGTCGCGATCTTCGGGCCCGGGCCGCTGGCGGGCACCCTCGCCATCGCGTTCCGGTCCGTGGGCTTCGTCGGCAAGCTGTTCGGCGAGGCCCTGGAGGAGGCGCAGGCCGGCCCGATCGAGGCGCTCACGGCCGCCGGAGCGCCGCGATCGATGATCCTGGTCAAGGGCTACTGGCCCCAGGTCGAGCCCGCCTTCTGGTCGGTGGCGTTGCTTCGCTGGGACATCAACATCCGCGAATCCGCCGTCCTGGGCCTGGTTGGCGCCGGCGGCATCGGCGTCGCGCTCGATGCGGCGCTGAACAACCTCTACTGGGACCAGGTCGGGCTGATCCTGGCGGTGATCTTCGCCGTGGTGATCGCGACCGAGATCGTCACCTCCTTCATCCGGTCGCGCATCCTCTAGGGGCGCGCCCGCCATCGCAC
>DASPJU010000691.1:0-4070 GCA_035628475.1 Salinarimonas sp.
TGGCGCGCGTAAACGGCGTCGTTCGTGAGCTGGAACAGCTTCCCGTCGATACTGGCGAGGCTGTTATTGGTCGTGATGCTGCCCGCGTCGGCGTTGCGCAGAAACTGCTGGTACCCGTGCCGCTTGCGATAGACCCGGGTCTTCGTCTGGTAGACGTTCTGGGCAAGGGACAGCGAGAGCTGCGGGCGGATGCGCTTGCCGAGTTTTTGTTCCTGCGCCCCGAAGAGAAGCTGAAACGCTTGTTTCGCCATTAGAACACCAGTAGCGAACAGACCACCTCAACAGAGGCAGCCAGGTAGAGAAACTGCGAGTCAGGACGCTTGGTCTCGTAGACGCTCGCGGGCCCCTTTGCGGACAGGACGCCCCAATGCTGCGGGACCTCTCCCATCCCGTGGGCCACGCGGGTCTCAGCGGTGCCGATGGTCTTCTCTTCCAACACCTTGGCGCTGGCCACTGACGTGAAATCGATGAACGCGCGCTCAATCTCTCGCTGGATGCGAGAGGTGTCGGTGCCCTGGATGCCGGTGAAACGAGGCCTCGGCACTAGTAGTCACCGTAGACGTCAACCACCGTCTGAGGCGTGCCGATGACCGGACGGGCCATCAACTTGACCAGGGCTTCATAAGCCTCCTTGGCCCACTCGCTGTGCGTGCGAACAAGGTCCGTCTCCTCGAACCGTGCACGCACTCGGGCAGAGAGCTTATGAACCAGGTACGTATCGGCGCCGTCGGGCAGGTCGATAGTCCCGCCGGCAGCCAGCGAAGTGGCCTGCGGGATGTACACCATCTTGTACGAGCCGGCGGCCGAGGTGGCCGGGTGGATGTCAATGAACGCGGCAGCGCGGACGCGCCAGGCCAGCTCTTCGCCAGGTTCAGCCCGCAGCATGCTGGCCATGGGCAAGGGGACGTAGACGCTCCCCTCCAGGCGCATGATCTTGCGGATCTTGGCGATGAACACGTCGATGGTCCACGTGTTGGAGGACGTCAGCGTGAACGTGCGGGAGTTCTCGAAGTAGTCCGGGGCAACGTCAAACAGACGGCTCTGGAGCGTGCGGTACTCTTCGTTGAACCAGTTAAGCAACTGCGTGTCCGTAATGGCGGTGGCGCCATCCTGGTCCGTGGCCACTCTGACCGAGTCGATTACGTTCTGCGCTGTTGCCATGAAAATTGGTGCCCGGGGCCGGGCTTAAGCTAGAAAGAACCGACCCCGGGGCTTGTTACTCTTCGTCTCCGTACCCGCTGCAAGCCTCGATGAAGCTCGACAGCGCCGACTCCAGCGACTCCACGTCGCCGGTCTTCACGGCCTTGAGGACGGCCTTGGCAGCCTCCGTCTTGGCCTCGGCCCCCACGTCCAAGGACTCTTCCTCTTCGGCGGGCGCCTCTTCCTTCTTCGCCTCGCCCTTCTTCAGGCCGAGGATGATCGCGACACCGGGCTTCTTTTTGTCCATGAGTGACCTCAAGAAAGAGCCCCGGGGCGACACGAGGAAAGATCCCTCACATTCGGTCGCCCCAGGGCTAAGCCCGATTAGGTGATGCCGTAGACGACCATCTGGGTCGCCGGGTTGTCGCAAACCAGGTTCGCGATAGAGCGGCAGCGAACCTCATACGCGTCCGCGTCACCCTTACGGAGCACCATGTTGCCGTCCTCATCCGCGATGTGAACCAGCTCGTCGCCGGCGTACACCCAGTAGATGTGGTTGAGGTTCAGCATGAAGCAGCTGCCCTTGGGGACCGTGGCGTCCTGGAGCACGGGGAACGAACCACCGTGGCCAATGACCTCGATGCCCTCGTAGTTCAGCTGATACTCGGGGTCCTTTCCCGACAGGTTCACCCGCTTCGCGGTCTCCAGCGACTTCGCCAGCGTGCCGAAGTCCATGGGGTTGCAGAACGCGTGCGTGGTCTTCCCGCGGTGGAGGGCCACCTTGGCCGAGGCGTCAATCAGCGCGTCCTTGAACGAGCCAGAGGACGCGGCGCTGTGCCGCAGGCCGTGCAGCTTGAACGTGCTGGAGCGGTCAACGCCAGCGAAGTTCTCGCCGCTGGAGGGAACCGTCTCAGGCACCCAGGCGCCGCAGCCCCAGATCTTGGTCCGGGTCGAAGCGACGTAGTCACCGTCCTTGAACAGGTAGTCGTTCACGGCCCAGCCCGAGGCCACCGGGTCAACGCCGGTCAGGGTGATAACGCCCGTATCCGTGTTGATCGCAGTGATACGGCCCGTGCCGGCTCGGCCACCGGAGCCCTCACCGCTGGACGCCCCGATGTCCATGTCGACATCGAAGTTCTGCGCGTCCGAGGCGTTGGCCAGGGTGACCGTGGTCGTGGTGCGCGCCGAGATCCGGCCGCGCGTGCCGAAGCCCGTGCGGAAGGCCATCTGCGCGATCTCGAACTGGGCCGAGCGGAGAGCGCCGTCGATCTCCTCCGACATCAGGTCGACGAAGGAGTTGGTGTCCCCCTGGCTCTGCACAACGGCCTGGCCGGTGATCCGACCCGTCGAGTAGCCAAGGACCGCGGGGACCTCAAACGCGACGTAGTTGGACTGACCGAAAGAGCCATCAGACTTGTTCTGGGCCTTGGTGAAGTTGCTGTTGCCCGTCTGCGGGTCGCGGACCTTCAGGGGGACGACGAACTTCTGACCAAAAGCGCCCTTGACCAGCTTCCCGCCCTTGCGAGCGGTCAACCCCATGAAGGGGGTCATAAACGGGTCGGTATAGAGGACTTTGCTGAGCGACTTAGCGTAGTGGACTTTAAGGGCTGCGTTGGCAGCCGAAATATCAAGACCCAAGGCGTAGGACTATTCTGGAAGCTACTTTAGGATTCCCGCCTGGCGCTTTGCTTCCTCTAGCGACTCACGGAGGGACGCCGGTTTGCGCTCCTTCACCGGGACATCCCGGCTCATTGATGCGCTAACAGGCTCTTTGGGCTTCTCGGTCGTCTCGTCCGCCTTGGGCTTTTCAATCTGCGTGGCGTATTTCCCGGTTTTCGATACCTTGGACTCAAGCTCCTTCTCAGCGAGATCCAGTGCCTCATCCGGACTGAGCGCCGTACCGGTCTCCCTGAAGTGAGCTTCAACCTTGTCCAAAATGTCTTGGCCGCTGACGCCGAGATTGGCGATGAGGGGCCAACGGCCCGGCTCCGCCTCAATGCTCTTTTGAGCAACGCCGAGGTAAGTGGAGCGGACTTCCGTCTCGCGCTCCTGGGCGGCCTTGGTCTTGGCCTCCTGGTCAGCTTTCTGGCGGGCCTCCAGCTCTTCGCGGGCGGCCTTGCGGGCCAGCTCTTCGGCGGTGGGCTGCTTGTAGGAGCTGTAAACGTGGTCGGTCAGCTCCTGGAATAGCTCCCCGGTGATTTCCCCCTCGTCAAACAGCACGCGTAGGGCAGCCAGGCGCCCGCCCTTGGTCTTGGCTTCCTCGAACTTCTGGAACTTCTCCAGGCGCTCAGCGGACGTCTTCTCACGGGCTTCAAGGGCCTTCTCACGCTCGCGCACCTTCGCCTCTGCGCGGGCGATGCGGGCCAGGCGAGCCGCGGTCTTGGGATCTGCTTCGGGTTCGGCCGGAGCGGCGTCCTTGGGCGCCTCCGTGGCGGGCGTGGCCTTGTCTACCGGGGCTGTTTCCTGGACTGCGGGCGTAGCTGTAGCGTTCTCGGTGCTCATTGCGCGTGTCTCCTATGCGATGGGCGCGGCGTTCGGGTCTTGCGGTACGGGCGGAAGTGCGGCCGGGGGAGCGACCGCAGCGGGAGCGCCGGGGAGCGCTGGAGGCGGGGCAGGCGGCTGGGCCTCAGCCAACTGGAGCTTTGCTTGCTCGATCAGCCGGCGGAGCAGTTCAAGGTGCTCCTCGGGCGGGGAGGCGGGGAGCGTCTGGGCTCGCAGGTACTCTTTGATCGCTTGGTCAATCAGCAGTTGCAGACCGACCGGGCCCAAGTACGGCTCGGGGGCAATGAATTTGCCGTCCAAGAGCGCGCAATCAATCATCTTCTGAACCAGGTCCTCAACGGCCGACTCCTGGTCCTCGAACTTCTCCAGGTCGGGAATCCCGATGAGCTTCAACCCGCGGGATGGGGCGATGTACTGCCCCTCGACCA
>DASPJU010000692.1:0-3163 GCA_035628475.1 Salinarimonas sp.
GGCGGGAGCGTTCATGGGGCTGCCTCTAGACCTTTTCGACCTCGGGCCGTCCCAGGATGCCGGACGGCATGAAGATCAGCACGATGGCGAGGATCGAAAAGGCGGCGACATCCTTGTACTCGATGGAGAAGTAGGCCGACCAGAACACCTCGATGAGCCCGATGATGAGCCCGCCGAGAACGGCGCCGGGCAGGGAGCCGATGCCGCCGAGCACCGCCGCCGTGAAGGCCTTCACCCCCGGCACGAACCCGTCGTTGAAGGAGACCACGCCGTAATAGAGCAGGTAGGCGGTGCCCGCGACCGCGGCCAGCGCCGCGCCGATCACGAAGGTGAGCGAGACGGTGCGGTCCACGTCGACCCCCAGCAGCGCCGCCATCTTGCGGTCCTGCTCGCAGGCGCGTTGCGCCCGGCCGAGCGACGTGCGCTGGACGACGTACCAGAAGATCCCCAGCAGCACGATCGTGGTGACCATGATCACCACCTGCTTGTAGGACAGGGCCACGACGTAGCCGTTGGGGCCGGTCCAGAGCGGGATCACGTCCTGGACCATCGGGGGCGTCGGCTTGTTGCGGGCTCCCTGGGCCACCTGCACGAAATTGGCGAGGAAGATGGAGACGCCGATGGCCGAGATGAGGGGCGCGAGGCGGAAGGAGCCGCGCAGCGGCCGGTAGGCGATCCGCTCGGTGGCCCAGCCCCACAGGGCGGTAAGCGCCATCGCGACCACCAGGACGACGAGGAGCGCCAGCGCGACCGAGCTCACCCCCAGCACGGTGGTGAGCAGCAGGAAGACGATGAGCGCGATGAAGGCCGAGATCATGAACACGTCGCCATGGGCGAAGTTCACCATCCCGATGATGCCGAACACCATCGTGTAGCCGATCGCGATCAACCCGTAGATCGACCCCAGCGTCAGCCCGTTGATGAGCTGCTGCACGAACACTTCCATGGACGATCCCACCTCTTCGCCGCGACGGACGCCGGCCGGCGGCCGCCCCGATCTTGCACGCATTGCCGCCCCGTCACCAGTGCGGACGGCCCGGCTCTCTAGCAACGGCCGTGCCGTTCCACAACGGTCTGCGGCCGGGGCGCGACAGGATGGCGGGGCCGCGGGATGGGAGGCGGGTCCCGCCGCGGCCCCGCGCGCTCTTTTCATCGGCCCCATGCATCACATATCAGGGGATGAAACGCGGGCGCCCCCGCCGTCTCCTGGACGGGCGGGCGCTCGATTCCAAGGCGCCCGTGACCGATCTCCCCCGCCCCGACAACGGCCCGACCGTCGACCCCGCCCGCTTCCGCGAGGGCATGAGCCGGGTGGCGGGAGCCGTCCACGTGATCGCGACGGACGGACCCGCCGGGCGCGGCGGCTTCACGGCGACCGCGGTCGCCTCGGTGGCCGACACGCCGCCGACCCTGCTGGTCTGCGCCAACGGGACCAACCGGTCCTGCGCGTCGCTCCTCGCCAACGGCGTCTTCTGCGTCAGCACGCTCTCGGCGGAGGACGAGGCGCTCGCCGGCGCCTTCTCGGGACGCACGGGCCTCTACGGCGAGGACCGGTTCCGGGTGGGCGCCTGGAGCCGCCTCGTCACGGGCGCCCCCGCGCTGGTTTCGGGGCTCGCCGCCTTCGACTGCCGGGTCGTCGAGGCCCGCCCTGTGGCGACCCACGTCGTGATCCTCGGCGAGGTGGTGGACGTGCGCGTGGGCGCGGACGCGCAGGCGCTCGTCTATCGCGGCCGGCGCTTCCACCGGCTCTGAGGCGGCTCAGCGCACCGTCCAGTCCTGGCGCGGCGGCACGCGCACGAGGGCGCCGCCGGTGCCGTAGCCGCCCATCGCGGCCGCGCGGCCGGCGATCCAGTCGAGATGCTCGGCCACGGGCGTGATGGCCGTGAAGCCGCCGCAGGCGCCGGGACGAGGCTCCTCGAAGGCGCCACTGGACCAGCTCACGATCCCCAGCAGGCGATAGGCCCGTCCCTCGCGGCGCAGGATCGGCCCGCCCGAATCGCCCCGGCAGGCCCCGGCGCCGCTGCGCGCCGCGTATCGCTGCGGATCCACGCCCACGAGGACGCGGTTGGCGACCTCCAAGGTACCCAGGGTCACCAGATCGGCCTGGCGCAGGATCCGGGCGCTTCCGTCGCGCCCCTCGGCCGTGACCCCATAGCCCGCGATCACCACCCGCTCCCCCGGCCCGACGGCGACCGCCGCCGCCGGGTCGAAGGGCACGTGGTCCTGTCCGAGCGGCAGGCCGAGCTTCACCACCGCGAGGTCCACGCCCGGCTGGCCGCGGGGCGTGGTACCGGGCACGAAGGCGGGATGCAGGGCGACGTCGGTCACGGGTAGCGACCGGGAGCGGAAGGCGCGGTCCTGGGCGACGACGCGGTAATGCGAGCGCTGGAGCACGCAATGGGCGGCGGTCAGCACCAGGTCGGGAGCGATGAGCACCCCCGAGCACAGCTCCCCATGCGCGTTCTCGACCCGGACCACGCCGCTGCGCAGCCCGGCGGGATCGCGGGAGGCCTGGCCGCGCACGACCGCGGCGGCGGGCTCCACGAGAAGGGCGATGAGGGCGGCGGCGATCAGGAAGCGCATCGTGCGATTGTGCGTGGCGGCGGGCGCCGGGACAAGTGCCCTCCAACGTGCCGCGAGGCGTGGTGGTTCCGGGCATGCGCCGTGCGGTTGAGGGCACCCGCGAGCTCTGGCATGACTGGAGGATCCGGGCTGGGAGGGCATGACCATGGGCTTGCACGTCGCGACCGATTCCCCCTCGCGGGCGGGGCCCTGAGCGATGCGCCGCCTCATGCTCCTGCGCCATGCCAAGTCCGACTGGCCGGCGGGCCTGCCCGACCTCGACCGGCCCCTCGCGCCCCGTGGGCGCGAGGCGGCCCCGCGCATGGGCGCCTATCTGGCCGCGGAGGGCCTGCTGCCGGATCTGGCCCTGGTGTCGCCGGCCCGGCGCACGCGGGAGACCTTCGCCCTGGTCGAGCCGCATCTGGGCTCGTCCGAGAGCCGCACCGAGCCGCGCATCTACGAGGCCCCGGCCGAGCGCCTGCTCGAGGTGGTGCGCGAGGCGCCGCCGGAGGCGCTCGCCCTGCTCCTGGTGGGCCACAATCCGGGCTTCGAGGACCTCGCCCGCCGCCTCGTCGGCCACGGCGACCGTTACGCCTTCGCC
>DASPJU010000693.1:0-3962 GCA_035628475.1 Salinarimonas sp.
CGCAAAGGCCAATCCTTCGCCCTCGACCGTGACCTGCCCTGGGAGACTGCGGGAGAGGGCGTGACGCGCAAGGTTCTTACCTACGCCGACGCCGTCATGCTGGTGCGCGTCCGCTTCGAAGCCGGTGCGGTCGGCCCTCCGCACAGCCATCCGCACATCCAGTGCAGCTTGGTGGAATCGGGGGTGTTCGACGTCATGATCGCAGGCGAGACTCGTCGCCTGGGCCCTGGGGACAGCTTCCTCGTGCCTCCGGACGCGCTTCACAGCGCCGTCAACATCGAGCCGGGAACGCTGCTGGACGTGTTCACGCCGATGCGCGAGGACTTCGTCGCCCCGCCGTGACGCACTGGTTGCCTCATCCAGGCCTAGACGTACTCAGCCAAGAACCCCAGCCCGTTGTCCGAACGAACATGCGCTGGCGCGCCGCGCAGGATCGACGGGTCCGGGAGCACGTCGATCACGTCGGCCGCCTTGAGCCGGCGCGCCACCGGTACGCGAGGCACTCGTGGGTGATCCCTCGGCACGGGATGAGGTCAGTCCCATTTTGGGAGCTCCGCACCACCGGCCCTCATGGGGTCTGTCCTCAACGACGCCGTTGGCCCGCACGTGGCTGAACCGCTCAGGCCATATCCGGACACGTGAGCGGTCAGCTACCAGCGGCCTCGCTTGCACTGCCGTCTGGCCAGCAGATCTCGAAGCGCCCCCCACAAGGTGCCCACAAGCGGGAAGGGGGCTCGCTGTTTAGGCGGATCGCTTCCGCAGAATTAGCTCATGACGCCGATCTGCCAGGGGACAAACTCGTACCGGCCCACCCCGAGCATTTCGCTCTTGGTCCGCTCCCCCGAGGCGGTGCGCAGCAGTGCAGTGAAGATCCATTCGCCCATCTCCTGGACCGACACCGCACCATCGAGGATCTCACCGCAATTTAAGTCCATGTCCTCCTCCAGGCGGAGATACATCGGCGAGTTGGTGGCGAGCTTGATCGAGGGCACCGGCTTCGCGCCGAACATCGAGCCCCGTCCCGTCGTGAACGCGATCAGGTTCGCGCCTCCGGCGACCTGACCCGTGGCCGAGACGGGATCGAAGCCAGGGGTGTCCATGAACACCAGCCCCTTCGCACTCACGGGCTCGGCGTAGCGGTAAACCTCCATAAGCGGGCCGGTGCCACCCTTCATTGAAGAGCCGAGTGACTTCTCGAAGATGTTGGCGAGTCCGCCCATCTGGTTGCCGGGGCTCACGACGCCGTTGATCTGCGTATCGCGCCCGGCATTGTACACGTCCTTCCACCACCGTATTCGCTGAATCAGTTTTTCACCGACTGCGCGGCTGGCGGCGCGGCGGGTGAGGGTGTGCTCAACCCCATAGATCTCCGGTGTTTCCGAGAGGATCGCTGTCCCGCCGTGCCGCGCCAGGATGTCCACCGCGGCACCGAGAGCCGGGTTGGCCGTGATCGACGAGAACCCGTCCGAGCCGCCGCACTGCAGCCCCACGACCAAGTGGCTTGCCGGCACGGTCGTGCGCACGACTCGGTTGGCCTCCGGGAGGATCTCCTTGACCGCCGCGATGCCGGCCTCGATGGAGCGCCGTGTGCCCCCGGTCTCTTGCATCGTGAGGGTCCGTAGGTTCGGGCCGGCCTTGAGGCCCTGCTCGGCCATCAGTCCAGCAATCTGGTTGCGCTCGCAGCCGAGCCCTAGGACCAAGGCCGCAGCCAGATTGGCGTGCCGGATGTAGCCCGCCATCGTCCGCCGCAGCAGCGCCATCGGTTCGCCGGTCATCTCCATGCCGCAGCCCAGCCCATGGGCGAAGGCCACGACGCCGTCGACGTTCGGGTATTCCGCCAGGCGCTCTGCGGTGAACCAGTCCGCGATGCCGTGCACGACGGTGGCCGAGCAGTTCACGGTCGCGATGATCCCGACATAATTGCGGGTGGCCACGCGGCCGTCGGGGCGCACGATGCCCTCGAAGGTGGCCCGCTCCGCTTCAGGAACCAGCTCGACGGCGCGGTAGTCCTGGGCGTAGGCGTAGTCGCGGTCGAAGTCCCGGAACTGGATGTTGTGGCTGTGGACGAGGCTGCCGGCCAGCACGTCCTCCGCCGCGAAGCCGATGACCGTGTCGTACTTGCGCACCGGCTCGCCCCGGCGCAGGTCCTTTGCCGCGATTTTATAGCCGGCCGGGATCTTGTCCCGGGCGACGATGGCCGCGTCGAGGACGGGGGTACCCGGCGCCACGGGCGTGCGGGCCACGACGACGTTGTCGGACGGGTGCAGGCGGATAACGGGGCCGATAAGCTTCTTCGCGCTGGCATCCAGCATGGCGGTATTTCCTACTTGGCTGCGGACATGGATCAGGTGGCTAAGGCGGACGGCCCCTCGTTCCTGATGGTGCGCGTTGGGGAGCCCGGGCAGCTCGCGCCTCGGCGCTGTGTTCCGTCGAGATCAGCCCGGGCGCCATCGTGCCAACGGAGAGCCCGTCGGTTCGACCCGTGTAGATGAGTTGACATATATTGACAAGTGCAGAGCAAAAATGACAGCATCGCCGTATCCCGCGAAAGGACCGCCGGGACATGGGACATCCTGCATGGCCGAGCCGAAACTCAGCCGACACGTCTACGAGCGAATTTTCGAGAAGATCGTCTCCGGCGAGTACCCGCTCCATGCCCGCCTGCCCTCCGAGGCGGATCTCGGCCGCCAGCTCGGGGCGTCGCGACCCGTGGTGAGGGAAGCCCTCGCGAGGCTGCGCGACGATGGGATCATCGCGTCCCGCCAGGGATCGGGGTCCTACGTCCAGCGCCGTCCGGACGCGGCCGTGCTGCGGTTCGTTCCGGTCGCGTCGATCGCGGATATCCAGCGTTGCTACGAGTTCCGGGTGGGCCTGGAGGGCGCCGCAGCGGCGCTCGCCGCGGAGCGCTGGGAGCGTGACGACCTCATTGAGATCAAGGCTGCGCTACAGGCACTCGAGGAGTGCATCCGCGGCGACCGGCTCGGCGCCGAGGAGGACGCCCGGTTCCATCGAGCGGTCGCGCATGCGACCCGCAACGCCTACCACGCCTCCGTCCAGGGCTCCCTCGAGCCCAACATCGCCGTGGGGATGAGCCTCGCTCGGAATCTAACACTGCTGCGGCCTGCGGCCCGGCTGCGCGTGGTTCAGGACGAGCACCTCGGTGTGGTCAACGCGATCGAGGCGAGGGATCCCGCGGGCGCGCGCTCCGCCATGGAGGCACATATCCGCAACGCGCGACGCCGCGTCTTCGAGGGTCCGGCTGCGGGAGCATCGTCCGACGCCGCCTGAAGCCGGCCCTCGCGAACGGGCGGACTATCCACCGGGTGGACCACGACAACGAGGGTAGGAAACCATGAAGCGACTGATCATCGCCGCGCTCCTGGCCTGGGGGAGCCTCGTGGCCCCGGGCTTCGCACAGGAGGCCGCCTGGCCGCAGCGGCAGGTCACGGTCGTCGTGCCGTTTGGCGCCGGCGGCACGACCGACGTTTTCGCACGGATTATCGCTGAGAGCCTGCAGGCGAAGTACGGCCAGCCCTTTATCGTCGAGAACAAGCCCGGAGCCGGCGGGAACGTCGGTACGGGCGCGGTCGCCAAGGCGCTGCCGGACGGCTACACGCTCCTGGTCGGCACGGTGAGCACGCACGCCATCAACCCGTTCCTCTACAAGAACCTGCCCTACGACGCGGAGAAGAGCTTCGAGCCGGTGAGCGGCATTGCGACCCTGCCGAACCTTCTTGTCGTGAACCCGAAGGTCCCGGCGAGGACGGTCGTGGAGCTCGTGGACTACCTCAAGCAGAACCCCGGCCGGGTGAACTACGCGTCCTCCGGTGCGGGAACGTCGCAGCATCTGGCCGCCGAGCTGTTCCAGATGAAGACCGGGACGAAAATGACCCACGTGCCGTTCCGGAGTTCGAGCGACATCATGAACGGCATCATGGGCGGACATGTCGACCTCTCCTTCG
>DASPJU010000694.1:0-2267 GCA_035628475.1 Salinarimonas sp.
CACCATACCGGCAGCTTCGTCACCTATGACGACCAGCCCCTGCCCTGGTGAGGCATGTCGATCGAACCTGACGCCGGCGCGCCCGAGACCGTCGACCGCACCGTCGCGTGCGGCGCGATCCGCCCCGCATACCGCCGCGAGACCCGCCCCTCCCCCGGTGAGGCACGCTCATGAAGCCTGAGATCGAGGTCGTCCGCCCGATAGGTAACCGCCTGGGGGAATCGCCCTTTTGGCACGGGGGCGAGCGCGCGCTCTACTGGGTCGACGTACAGGCGCCGGCGATCCACCGGCTCGCGGCCGACGGGACGCTGGACACCTGGCCCATGCCGGACCTCGTGGGCTCGATCGCGGCGCGGCGCGCCGGCGGGCTCGTGGCGGCCCTGAGGAACGCCTTCTGCGCCGTGGATCTCGTCACCGGCGCGGTCGCGCGGATCGTCGAGCCCGAGCCGGAGCGGCCCGGCAACGTCATGAATGACGGCAAGTGCGACCGGCGCGGGCGGTTCTGGTGCGGGTCCCGGGATGGACCCTTGCGCGACCCCAATGGGGCGCTCCACCGCCTCGACCCCGATCTCACGAGCCGGCGGATGGACGACGGCTTCATCGTCTCGAACGGCATCGCCTGGTCCCCGGACGATCGCGTGATGTACTTCGCCGACAGCCGCGCCGAGACGGTCTTCGCCTACGATTTCGACCTCGACGACGGCGCCATCCGCAACCGCCGCGTCTTCTTCTCGACGCGAGAGATCGAGGGCCGGTGCGACGGCGCGACGGTTGACGAGGAGGGCTTCTACTGGTGCGCCCTCGTCCATGGCGGCGCGGTGGCGCGCCTCGATCCCAGGGGCCGCGTCGACCGCCTGATCCCCATGCCCGTGCGCCATCCGACCATGTGCACCTTCGGCGGCGAGGATCTCGACGTGCTCTACGTGACGAGCGCCGCCTCGATGGTGCCGGAGGGGGAGCGCGCCACGCAGCCTCATGCGGGCGCGCTTTTCGCGATCCGGGGACTGGAGGTCAGGGGCCTGCCGGAGCCGATGTTCGCTGGTTGATCTCGTCGTCGCGCGTATAGCTCCGCCCGGGCTTGGACCGCAGCAGCGCCACGGTCTGGCGCCGGGCCGGCTGCAGGCGCGCGGGGGGCAGGCCCCGCAGCAGGAGGCCGAGATCGTCGATGACGCGCTCGCCCAAATCGTGGAACGCCTCCGGGATGCCGCCGGCGCGATGCGAGGAGAGCAGGAGCCCCTCGATGCCCCGCACGGGGTCGCCGGGCGGGACCGGCTCCATGGGGAACACGTCGGTCGCCACCCGCAGGCGCCCCGAGCGCGCCTCCTCCATGAGCGCCCCGAAATCCACGATGGCGGCGCGGCTGAGGAGGAGCAGAACCGCGTCGTCGCGGATGAGTCCCAGCTCGCGCGCGCCGACGAAGCCCTCGTTCTCGGCCGTGACGCCCGCACATAGGAAGATCACCCGCGCCTGGCCCAGGAGCTCGTCGAGGGCCATAGGGCGGCAGCCCTCGTCGCGGATGGCGGCATCGGGCAGCCAGGGATCGTGGACCAGGCTGTCGGCGGAGAATCCCGCCAGCAGCCGCCGCAGCGCCCGCCCGAGCCCGCCGAAGCCCACGATCCCGATGGTGGCGCGCGACAGGAGGAAGGCCTCCCGGTTGCCCGCCAGGCCATAGGCCTCGCGCCCCTCGCGCATGGCGCGGTCGCCGGCCGTGATGCCCCGGGCGAGGTCGAGGGCGAGGCCCAGCGCCATCTCGGCCACGGGCACGGCGAAGATCGGGCCGACGCCCAGGATCTCGACGCCTCGGGCGAAGCAGGCCTCGTAATCGACGTTGGCGAAGAAGTTGCCCTCGACGTTGATCAGGGCCCGCAGGCGCGGGGCTCGGGCGAGGCGCTCGGCCGGCAGGTCGGTCTGGCCCAGGATCGCCGACACGCGCGGCAACGCGGCCTCGACCTGCTCCGCCGGCACGGGCGCGTCGCCCTCCCCGGCCACGAGCTCCGCCATGGCCTCGAGGCGCGCCCATTGCGCGTCCGTGAAGATCATGCGCCGCCGCCGCGGCCAGGGGTCGACGAGAACGAGAGGCCGCTCCATGGCCTCAGGAGCCCGCGATCCGCAGGGGCTCGCCCACCACCACGTCCTGGGAGCGGAAGTACAGGCGCACGCGCAGGCGCTCCGAGCGGCCCAGGCCCGGCTTCTCGGCGGCCAGATGCACGTTGTGCGAGTCGTTGCCCTCGAAGCGGAAGCGGCCGTCCGGGCCCGTGACGGTGCGC
>DASPJU010000695.1:0-2491 GCA_035628475.1 Salinarimonas sp.
TTCTCGGGCACGATCTACGAGATCCTCTCGGCGCCCGTCTCGGCCCTGGAGATCGTGCTCGGCTATGTGGGGGCGGCGGCGACGAAGTCGGTGCTGATCGGGCTCATCATCCTCGCCACCGCGGCGCTCTTCGTGCCGCTGCGCATCGACCATCCCTTCGTCATGATCCTCTTCCTGGTTCTCACGGCGGTGACGTTCAGCCTGTTCGGTTTCGTGATCGGGATCTGGGCCGACGGGTTCGAGAAGCTCCAGCTCATCCCGCTCCTCGTCGTGACGCCGCTCACGTTCCTGGGCGGCAGCTTCTATTCCATCGACATGCTGCCGCCCGTCTGGCGCACGATCAGCCTGTTCAACCCCGTCGTCTATCTCGTGAGCGGATTCCGCTGGAGCTTCTACGGCCGCTCGGACGTGAATGTCGGCGTCAGCCTTGCGGTGACGTGCCTGTTCCTGGTCGCGTGCCTCGCCCTGGTGAGCTGGATGTTCCGCACCGGATACCGCCTGAAGGCCTGACGAGCCGGGGCGTCCGCGGAGCTGTCCGGCCTCCCTTGCGCCCTCGGCGCGCGCCATGGCAGGCTTCGCCCGCCGCGCCGGCGCAAGATCGGCGGGCACGGAGGACGGCGCCATGCAGGCGGTCTCGAGGGACCTCGCGCGAGGGCAGGGGACTGCGACGTGAACGTGGACATGGCCACCTTCGCGCCGAACCTGTTCGAAGGACGTGCCGTCCTCGTCAGCGGCGGCACGAGCGGGATCGGCCTGGCCTGCGCGCAGCTGTTTCGGGCGCTCGGCGCCAGCGTCACAGCCCTGGGCGCCACGGCGGAGGAGTGCGACCTGGCCGCCAGGGAGACGCCGGACCTCGCCTACGCGCCCTGCGACGTGCGGAACGGGGACGCCGTGGCGGCCATCATGTCCCGCATCGATCGCCTCGACGTGGTCGTGAACGCCGCCGGCGTGATCCGCCGCGACGCGGAGCACGACCCGGAGGTCTTCGCCGAGGTCTTGGCGGTCAATCTCACGGGCACGATGCGGATCGCGGCGGCGGCGCGCCCGAGACTGGCCGCGAGCGGCGGCTGCATGATCAATCTCGCATCCATGCTCACCTTCTTCGGCGCGCCCCGGGCGCCGGCCTACAGCGCTTCGAAAGGCGGCGTCGCCCAGCTCACCAAGAGCCTCGCCGCCGCGTGGGCGGCCGACGGCATCCGCGTGAACGCCGTCGCCCCGGGCTGGATCCGCACGCCGCTGACCCGGGCGCTGCAAGACGACCCGGAGCGCAGTCGCCCGATCCTGGCCCGCACGCCCATGGGGCGATGGGGCGAGCCGGACGACGTGGCCGGCGCCGTCGCCTTCCTGGCCTCGCCGGCGGCGCGCTTCGTCACGGGCGTCATCCTGCCCGTGGATGGCGGCTACCTGACCGTTTGATTCGAGGAACCACGATCATGTCCGACCAGGCCGCTCCGACGACCCCGATCAACGCCAAATGGGTGCCCTACCGCCATCCGCAGCCCAAGGATTCGCCGCCCGAGCTCGTGATTCCCGACGCCATTCCCATCGACGAGCGGGTCTGGGTGCCCCTGGAGGAGAACGTCTGGTTCCGGCCGCTCCTGCTGGCCGCCTCGCGAGGCTACTGGGTGAACCTGCTGCGCGTGCGCAAGGCCGGCGTGCTCTCGCGCCATCGCCACCCGCAGCCGGTCCATGCCTACGTGATCAAGGGCGAGTGGCGCTATCTCGAGCATGACTGGGTCGCCACCGAAGGCTCCTATGCCTACGAGGCCCCCGGCGAGACCCACACCCTCGTCGTCGACCCCCATGTCGAGGAGATGATCACCCTGTTCCAGGTGAACGGCGCCATGATCTATGTGGACCCGGACGGGGTGATGCTGGGCTACGACGACGTCTTCACCCGTATCGACAAGTGCCGGGCGCACTACGCGGGCAACGGCCTGGGAGCCGACTACGTGGACCGGTTCATCCGGTGAGAGGGTGCGCAGCTGTCGTTCCAGGCATGTCCTCTGGGCGTCCCGGGATGATGATCGACCTCCGGCCCAGGACCCCGTCATGACCGACATCGCCTATCTCACGAGCATCAAGTTCGAGCACGGCGCCCTGGCGGCCCTGGCCGGCGAGCTCGCGGCGCTGGGCGTCGCGCGCCCGCTCCTGGTGAGCGACCGCGGCATCGAGGCGGCGGGGCTCCTGGAGCGCGTGCGGCCGCTCCTGCCCGCCGACGCGCCGGTCTTCCTCGACGTGCCGACCAATCCCACCGAGGCGGCGGTGCTCGCGGCCCTGGCGCTCTATCGCGACGGGTGCTGCGACGGGGTCGTGGGCTTCGGCGGCGGGTCGCCCATCGACCTCGCGAAGGCGGTGGCGCTGCTCGCGAGCCACGGCAGCGACCTCGTGCGCTATGCCGCCATCGAGGGCGGCGTCGCGCGCATCGGGCCCGGGATCCCGCCCGTCGTCGCGGTGCCGACCACGGCCGGCACCGGGTCGGAGGTGGGAC
>DASPJU010000696.1:0-5406 GCA_035628475.1 Salinarimonas sp.
GCCGAGGCCTCTTTCGCGGCGGGCTGCGACGTCGGCCTGCACTGCAACGGCAAGCTCGACGAGATGGTGCAGGTGGCCGACGCCTCGCCGACGCTTCGGGGCGCGGCCAAGCGACGGGCGGGGGCCGCGCTCGCGCGCATCCGCCACGAGCCGGAGCCCCTCGACGTGGCGGATGCGCGCGCGCGCCTCGACGCGGCCCTTGCCGCGCTCGCCTGACGGCCCGACATTCGGGGCCATGCAGGACCCCCGCGCCTTCGACGACCTCGACCGGCCCGAGCGCGCCGAGGGCGAGGACGCCCTCGTGGTCGACGTTGGCGGCTTCGAGGGGCCGCTCGACCTCCTGCTGGAGCTCGCCCGGCGCCAGAAGGTGGACCTCGCCGCGATCTCGATCCTCGCGCTCGCCGAGCAGTACCTCGCCTTCGTGGAGGGTGCGCGGGCGCGCCGCCTGGAGCTCGCGGCGGACTATCTCGTGATGGCGGCGTGGCTCGCCTACCTGAAGTCGCGCCTGCTCCTGCCGGCGCCGCCCAGGCCCGACGAGCCCTCCGCCGAGGCGCTGGCGCAGGGGCTCGCCGAGCGCCTGCGCCGCCTCGACGTGATCCGCGCCGCCGCCCGGCGCCTGGAGGAGCGCGACCGCCTCCACCGGGACGTCTTTCCGCGCGGGGCGCCCGACCCCATCGCGGTGACGACCCGCCCGCTGTGGCAGGCGGGCCTGCACGAGCTCCTCGCGGCTTATGCCCGCCAGCGCCAGGCGCCCGCCGCGGCCCGCGTGACGCTTCGCCGGCGGCGGGTCTGGTCGCTTCTCGACGCCCGTGCCGCCCTGGAGCGCCTGATGGGGGCGGGGCACGACTGGGCGAGCCTCGACCAGTACATCTTCGACTTCATGCGGGAGCCCGGCATGCGGGCCACGGTGCTGGCCTCCTCGCTCTCGGCCACCCTGGAGATGGTGCGGGAGGGGCGCCTCGCCCTGCGCCAGGACCAGCCCTTCGGCCGCATCTGGATCCGGCCGGAGGAGGGCGGCGTCCATGGGTGAGGGGGGATGGTCACCTCTCCCCGCGGTGCGGGGAGAGGGCCATGAGGCCCCTTGCCGGGTCTCGTGGCGAGCGCGGCAGCGCGAGGGTGAGGGGGCCTGGACGGTCGAGCTCCGTCCTGGCGGGCCCCCTCACCCTCGCTCCCTTCGACCGCTTGCTCCGGTCGCCGGTCCGCAGCCGAAGCCCTCTCCCCGCGCGGCGGGGAGAGGAGAAGGGGCGCTCCATGGATAAGGCCATGCGGGCCATCGCGGCGGGGATCAACGCGGATCTCGACGCGGCGCGGGAGCGGGCGGACGCGGCCCGGATCGCCGAGGCGATCCTGTTCGCCGCGCGCGAGCCGGTGCCGGCCGCGGCCATCGCCGAGCGGCTGCCGCAGGGCACCGACGCTGAGGCCGTGCTGCGCGACCTGTCCCGCTTCTATGCCGGCCGCGGGGTCAACCTCGTGCGGGTGGCCGGGGCCTGGGCCTTCCGCACGGCGCCGGACCTGTCCTATCTGCTGTCGCGGGACCGCGTGGAGCCGAGACGGCTGTCGCGCGCCGCCCTGGAGACCCTTGCCATCGTGGCCTATCACCAGCCCGTCACCCGCGCCGAGATCGAGGACATCCGCGGGGTCTCGACCGCCAAGGGCACCCTCGACACCCTCATCGAGACGGGGTGGGTGCGCCTGCGCGGCCGGCGCAAGTCCCCCGGACGGCCCGTTACCTACGGCACCACGCCCGCCTTCCTGGGCCATTTCGGCCTCGACTCGATCGCCGACCTGCCGGGGCTGGAGGAGCTGAAGGCGACGGGCTTCGTCGAGGGCGGGCTGCCGCCCGGCGCCACCATTCCCCTGCCCAGCGACGACAGCACCCTGCGCGAGGACGAGGACCCGCTGGAGGATCCCGACCTGTTCGCGCCCCTCGAACCGGAAGGCGGGGAGGCATGACCAAGGCGCCCGGCCCCTTCCGCGACCGCCTGCGCCTGCCCCGCTTCGGCCAGCGCGGCACCACGGGGGCCGCGATCCCCGCCGAGCTCGCCTTCGAGGAGGTGGTCCAGGTCTATGGCGGGGTGCGGGCGCTGGACGGGGTGTCGCTCGCCATCGCGCCCGGGGAGCTCGTCTGCCTGCTCGGCCATTCCGGTTGCGGCAAGACGACGCTGCTGCGGGTGGCGGCGGGGGTCGACCGGCCGAGCGCGGGCCGCGTGCTCCTCGATCGCCGCGAGGTGAGCGGCGAGGGAGCCTTCGTGCCGCCGGAGCGGCGCGGCGTCGGCCTGATGTTCCAGGACTACGCCCTGTTTCCCCATCTCACCATCCTGGAGAACGTCACCTTCGGCCTGCGGGCGCTGCCCGCGCGCGACGGGGAGATCGCGGCGCGCCGCGCGCTCGCCCGGGTGGGGCTGGAGCGCCAGGCCCTCGATTATCCCCACATGCTTTCGGGAGGCGAGCAGCAGCGGGTGGCGCTCGCGCGCTCCATCGCGCCGCGGCCGGGCGTGCTCCTCATGGACGAGCCCTTCTCGAATCTCGACCGGCGCCTCCGCGACGCGGTGCGCGACGAGACGGTGGCGATCCTTCGCGAGACCGGCGCCACCACCATCGTGGTCACCCACGATCCCGAGGAGGCGATGCGCATCGCCGACCGCATCGTGCTCATGCGCGCCGGATCGATCGTCCAGGAAGGCCCCGCCGAGGACCTCTATCGCCGCCCGGTCGACCTCTTCGCGGCGCGCTTCTTCTGTGACTTCAACGAGGTGGAGGGCGTGGTGCGGGGCGGGCGCGTCTCGACGCCGGTGGGGATCTTTCCCGCGCCGGGCCTCGCCGACGGGGCGCAGGCGGTCGCCTGCATCCGCCCGCAGGGGGTGCGGATCCGGGCTCCGGGCTTCTGTCTGCCCGGGCGGGTCGCCTCCCGGCGCTTCCTGGGCGAGGTCGATCTCGTGCACGTGGCCGTGCAGGGCCTCGAGCGCCCGCTGCAGGCGCGCACCCGCGAGGCCTATCGCCCGGGCGAGGGGGAGGATGTCGGCGTCGACCTCGATTCGGACGAGGTCCTTGTTTTCGCCGTCTCATCCCCCTAGTTTCACCGCGAGTTCGGGACAGACAGGCATCGGAACGAACCCGATGCCGCGGAGGATACCATGGGTGGCGCAAGCATTTGGCACTGGCTCGTCGTCGGAGTGATCGTTCTCCTGCTCTTCGGGCGGGGCAAGGTCTCGGAGATGATGGGCGACGTCGCCAAGGGCATCAAAGCCTTCAAGAAGGGCATGGCCGAGGACGAGGCGCCCGCCGCCACGACCACGACGACCACCACCGTCGCCACCCCGGCGACCGCCGAGCCGGTCCGCACGATCGAGCACCAGGCGCCCGCCAACGCCGCGGCTCCGGCCGCGACGACCGCTCCGCTGGGCGAGCGCAAGGCCGGCTGAGGTCCGCGGCGGGCGGCGCTCCGCGAGGAGCGCCCGCGCTGCCGTCGTGTGAGTAGATGAGGCCGCGGGGCGGGTCATGTTCGACATGAGCTGGGGCGAGATGCTGATCATCGGCGGCGTCGCGCTGATCGTGATCGGCCCCAAGGACCTGCCCAAGGCCTTGCGCACCATCGGGCAGATGGTGGGAAAGGTCCGGCGGATGGCCGGCGAGTTCCAGGGGCAGTTCCAGGAGGCGATGCGCGAGGCGGAGCTCGACGGCGTCCGGAAGGACATCGACGGGCTGAACCGGTCCGTCTCCTCGTTCGATCCCGTGGGCACGATCCGCAACGAGATCCGGAGCGCGACCGAGACGCCGCCCGCCGCCACCGTCGCCGCAGCCGAGACCGCGGCCTTCGCGGGCACCGGCGTCACCCCGCCTTCCGCCGCGAACGCGCAGATCACCGACGCCCCTCAGGCCTCCCTCGAGTCGCAGCTGCCCCCGCCCGAGCCGGCGCCGCCCATCGACCTCGCCAGGGAGTTCGATCCCGGGCCCGCCGCCCTGGCGCCCGAGCCCCCGCCCGAGCCGGCGGCTCCCGCCGCACTCCCTGAGGCCGAGCCCCGGAGGGCCAAGGCATGACGACGGCCGTCGAGGACGAGGTCGAGGCCTCCCGCGCTCCGCTGATCGATCACCTCATCGAGCTGCGGTCCCGCCTCATCAAGGCGCTCGTCGCCTTCGTGGCGATGTTCTTCCTGTGCTTCCTCGTGGCGAAGCACATCTACAACGTCCTAGTTTGGCCCTACGTGCTCGCCGTCGGCAGCCCCGAAAAGGCGCAGATGGTCTATACGCACGGCCTGGAATATCTCTTCACCCAGATCCAGGTGGCCGTGTTCGGCGCGGGCTTCTTCGCCTTTCCGGTGATCGCGACGCAGATCTACAAGTTCGTGGCGCCGGGTCTCTACAAGAACGAGCGGCAGGCCTTCCTGCCCTATCTCGTGGCGACCCCGCTCCTGTTCGCGCTCGGCGCGATGGTGGTCTATTTCCTTGCCATGCCGTTGCTGATGCGGTTCTCGGTGGGGATGCAGCAGCTCGCGGTCGAGGGCGAGCCCGCCATCACCTTCCTGCCGAAGGTGAGCGAATATCTCTCGCTCATCATGACGCTCATCTTCGCCTTCGGGATCTGCTTCCAGCTGCCCGTGATCCTGACGCTGCTGGCCCGGGCGGGCATGATCGACGCAGCCTTCCTGCGCGAGAAGCGGCGCTACGCCATCGTGATCGTCTTCGTGATCGCGGCGGTCCTCACGCCGCCCGACGTGATCAGCCAGCTCGCCCTCGCGATCCCGACGCTCCTCCTCTACGAGATCTCGATCTTCGCGGTGGTGATGGTGGAGCGCAAGCTCGCCGCGGCGCGCAAGGCGGCCGGGCTCGACGACTGACGTCGCCTACAGGCGGGGCACGCTGCCCAGGCCGTTGTCGAGCACCCTCAGGTCGCGCACCTCTCCCGCGAGGTTCGTCTCGACCGCCATGGCCCGCGAGCTGCCGCCGTCGAAGGTGAGGATCCAGCGCAGCTCCCCGGAGAAGGCCGTCTTGCGGGCCGCGATCTCCGTGATGCGGGCGTCCGGGCGCCGGACGAGGCCGCGTGCCGCCTCCTTGACCTTCGGGAGCGCCGCGACGTCAAGATCGGCGAGGCTGAAGGCCGCGTCCCGGTTCTCGTGGCGGACCCGGCGGGTGAACTCGGCGAAGGCCGGCAGGGGCGCCTTCCTCAGCCCCCAGGGCGTCCAGGACAGGTCGTCGAGGCCCGGCGTGGCGCCCGGGAACTGCGCCACCACCGACACGCTGTCCGGCTCGATCTCGAACCGGCGCACCACGGCGCCCCGGCCGATGGCGGCCATGAGCGCCCGATGCGCCTCCGCGAGCGAGGCGCCGTCGTCGCGCGGCAGCAGGTCGAGGTTGCGCGCGCGGTTCGTCTCCGACAGGTCGGCGCCGGTGATGCGTCCGGCTGGATCG
>DASPJU010000697.1:0-5075 GCA_035628475.1 Salinarimonas sp.
GCGGCGGTGGCGGGATCGGCCTTGAGCGCGCGCGCCGCGGTCCACCCGTCCATGACCGGCAAGTTCATGTCCAGCAGGATCACGTCGGGGCGCTCGGCGCGGGCTCCGTCGAGCGCGGCCTGGCCGTCATGGGCCAGCGCCACGTCGAAGCCGCGCCGCTTGAGCCGCCGTGAGAGGAAGTCCCAGATCTCCTCGTGATCCTCGACCAGCAAGATCTTCGTCATGATGTCCTCTCAACCCGTCGTCTCGACCCGGAGGGCTCGGCCGCGATGCGCCGCAGCTCGGCGATGAGCTCCTCCTCGGTGCCGTCGTCCCCGGTCTGCACGATGCGCCGGACCTGCCCCTCGATCGCGGCCCGGTCCCGGCCCGTCACCTCGTCGGCCGTGATCGCGATGATCGGCACGGCCGCGAAGGCCTCCGTCCGGCGCAGGCGCCGCAGGGTCGCGACCCAGTCGCCGTCCTCGAGCTGGAGATCGGCCAGGATCACGTCGGGCCGCGCGCACGCCCCCTGCGCCCCCTCGATCCCGCCCGCCTCGGCGACGGCCCAGCCCTCGTCCTCGAGGATCGCGCGAAGCTCCGCCCGGACGCCCTCGTCGCCCGCGACGACGAGGGCCCGCCCGGGCGCGCGGTCGCGGCGCAGGCGCTCCAGCGCCGCCTGCAGGCGCGACCATTGCACGGGCTTGGTGACGTAGTCGGCCGCTCCCAGAGCGAAGCCCAGCGCCTTGTCCTGCACGAGGCTCACCATGACCACGGGGGTCTCGGCGAGATCGGGATCGCTCTTCAGGGCCGCGAGCACGCTCCAGCCGTCCATGCGCGGCATCATCACGTCGAGGAGGATGGCGCAGGGCTCCAGCGAGCGCGCGAGCCGCAGGCCCGCCTCGCCGTCATTGGCGGTCTGCACCGCGAAGCCCTCGCGCACCAAGAAGCGGGACAGGAGCTCCCGCGCGTGCGGGTCGTCGTCGATCACGAGGACGAGGCGCCGGTCGCTGGCCTGGTCGGCCGGGTCCGGCGCCGCCTCCGGCTCGGGCGCCGGCTCGGGCTCGGGAGGCGCGGTCGACACGTCCGCCGGCAGGGTCAGGGTGAAGGCGGTGCCCCGGCCGGGCTCGCTCTCCACCGCGATGTCGCCCCCCAGCATGGTCGCGAAGGCCCGGGTGATGGCAAGGCCCAGCCCCGTGCCGCCGAAGCGCCGCGTCGTGGAGGAATCGGCCTGGGCGAAGCGCTGGAACAGCTTCGCCTGCTCCTCGACGCTCATGCCGATGCCGGTATCCGCGACCCGAAAGGCGAGCCGGTCGCCCGTGCGCCGCGCCGACAGCGTGATCGCGCCCCCTTGGGTGAACTTCGCCGCGTTCGAGAGCAGGTTGAACAGGCACTGGCGCACCTTCACGAGGTCCGAGTGCATGGTCCCGAGCTCGGGGCCGGCCTCCACGGAGAGCGTGTTGGCGTTCTTCTCGACCAGCGCCTCCACGGTGCCGGCGACCTCGCGCAGGAGCGCCTCGACCGCGAAGGTCTCGGGATGCATGTCCATGCGCCCGGCCTCGATCTTCGAGATGTCGAGGACGTCGTTGATGAGGGAGAGGAGGTGGCGGGCATTGGCGTTGATCTTGGCGAGGTCCTCCAGGAAGGCGCTCGCCCCGATGTCCTGGGCCTCCTCCTCGATCATCTCGCAATAGCCGATCACCGCCGACAGCGGCGTGCGCAGCTCGTGGCTCATATTGGCGATGAACTGGCTTTTGGCCCGGTTCGCCTCCTCGGCGGCGTCGCGGGCCGAGGAGAGCTCCGCCTCGAAGCGCTTGCGATCGGTGATGTCCTGCATGGCGCCGATCATGCGCGCCGGGCGCCCGCCTGCCTCGCGCAGGAGGAAGCCCCGGTGGAGGATGCTGGCATAGGAGCCGCCGGCCTCGCGGAAACGGTACTCGCCGGTCCAGTGCTCCTCGCCGCTGTCGATGACGGCCTGGATCCCCGAGAGCACCGCGTCGCGGTCGTCCGGGTGGATGTTGCCCCGCCACCAATCGGCGGAGGGGTCGATCTCGCTCTCGGCATAGCCGAAGAGCGTGTGGACGGCCTCGTTCCAGCGGATCTGGCCCGTGGCGAGGTTCCAGTCTCAGATCGCGTCGTTGGTGGCGCGGGCCGCGAGCCGGTAGCGCTCCTCGGCCTCCCGCAGCGCATCCTCCGCCTCCTTGCGCCGGGTGATGTCGGTGTGGACGCCGACCCATTCGCGCAGGGTGCCGTCCGCCCGCGTGAGCGGCACCGCGCGCACCAGCATGTGCCGGTACTCGCCGTCGCGGCGGCGTAGGCGGTGCTCCACCTTGTAGACCGTGCGCTCGCTCACGGCCTCGCGCCAGGCCGCGTCGGTCGCGGCGCGGTCGTCGGGGTGGACCGCGTCGAGCCAGCCCCAGCCCTGCAGCTCCTCGAAGCCCTGGCCCGTGAAGGCGCTCCAGCTCGCCTGGCGCTCGCGGAACTGGCCCGAGCCGACCGCGATCCACACGATCGCCGCGGTGGCCTCGACCACGGAGCGGAAGCGCTCCTCGCTGTGGCGGACCGAGGCCTCGGCCTCCCGCCGCTCCGTGACGTCGAAGGTGACGCCGACCATGGTGGTCCCGCCGGTCGGCCGGCGCGTCACGACGCCCCGGGCCACCGCCCAGCGCACCCCGCCGGAGGGGAGGACGAGGCGGAACTCCACGTCGTACTCGCCGAGCTTGCGGCGCGCCTCCGCCACCACGGCCTCGACGGCGGGCAGGTCTTCCGGATGGATGCGCTCGAACAGGGCCGTCATGGTGAGGGGGCCGTCCTCGAGGGCGAACATCTCCCGGATGCGCTCGTCGGCCTCGACGGCGTCGGTGCCGAAGTCCCAGGACCAGGTGCCGATGCGCGCGCTGCGCAGCGCGAGCTGGAGGCGGCGCTCGGCCTCGGCCGCGCGTCCCTCCGCCTCAAGCTGCTCCGTCACGTCCGTGTTGGTGCCGAACCAGCGCACCACCGTGCCGGCGGCGTTGCGGATCGGCACCGCGCGCGACAGGAACCAGCGATAGCTCCCGTCGCGGCCGCGCAGGGGAAAGGTGTCCTCCCAGGATTCCCCGCCCGCAAGTGCCGCGAGGAAGCGCTCCGTCGCCCCCTCGAGATGGTCCGGGTGGTGGACGGCCCGCCAGCCGAAGCCCTCGACCTGACTTGGCGTGGTGCCGGTGTAGTCGTACCAGCGGCGATTGAACCAGTAGATCGTCCCGTCGGCGTTCGCCATCCAGGCGAGCTGGGGAATCGAATCGGCGAGCGTCTTGAACTGCTCCTCGCTCGCCTTGAGCCGGGCCTCGGACTGCTTGCGGCGGGTGATGTCGCGCGCGACCTTCAGGTAGCCGCGAAGGCCCCTGGCGCCGTCGCGCAGCGGGCGCACCGACCCTTCCGCGAAGAACAGGGACCCGTCCTTGCGTACGTGCCAGCGTTCGTCCAGGGCGTAGCCGCTCTCGCGGGCCTCGCGGATCTCGCGCGCGGGCACGCCGGCATCCCGGTCCTCCGGGGTGTAGAGGACGGCGGCGTCCCGGCCGACGATCTCCTGCGCGGTCCACTGGAACAGGGCCTCGGCCCCCGGCGGCCAGGTCGCGATCCGGTTGCCGGAATCGGTGGTGAAGATGGCGTGGTCGCGGACGGCCTCCAGGACCACGCGCTCCAGCTCCTCGCGCTGGCGCAGCGCCTCGTCCCGGCGCGCCCGCTCGATGGCGGCGCCGAGGAGGTGGGCGAAGCCCTGCAGGAAGGCGACGTCGGCCCCGTCGAAGCGGCCCTCGTCGCGGCTGTCCGCCTCCAGGACCCCGAAGGGCTCGCCCTCGCCGCGGATCACCACGTTGATGGCGCGCCGCACCCCGTGCTCCTCCAGGAGGCGGGGGGTTCGGAAGCGGGTCTCGTCGCCGAGATGATTCGAGATCACCGGCTCGCCCGTCTTGAGGGCGAAGCCCGCCGGCGAGGCGAGATCCGCGCCGACCCGCGCATGCCCGATCGTGCCCGGCGCCCAGCCGACCCCGGCGCGCACGAGGAGCTTCTCGTCGTCCGGCAGCCGCTCCAGCACCTTGCACAGATCCGTCTGCAGGCCGTCCGCGCACAGCTCCGCCGCGCGCTGGAGCAACGCCCCCAGATCCGTGCCGCGCAGGACCTCGGCGCCGAAGCTCGCCAGCAGGGCATGCTGGCGCTCCCGGTAGGCGAGGCTCCCCGCCGGCCGCTCGTCCGCGGGGCTGGGGGCGTGCGATGGGGCGTGGCTCATGGTCGGGGCGCGCGGTCCGGTCGCCGGGGGGCGGATCGGGAACGCCGGGACCGGGCGATCCGATCCCGGTGGTTCCTCACGCCGGATCCTCGAGGCCGAAGGCGAGCGGGGCGGCCTCCACCTCCTCGACGGCGCGCACCACGTGCTGGAACGAGCGTTCCGAATCGGTCGCCTGGCCCTTGGTGCGCGTGGGCTTGAGGATGAAGAGCAGGAGCGAGCGCCCCGTGACCTCGTAGCTGTGTCCGAAGGGCAGCTCGGCGGGCGCTTCGCCCGTAGCGTCGTTGGTGTCGATCAGGCGCACCCAGCGCGTGCCGCCGACCGCCTCGGGCAGGGTGAAGGGCACCACGTCGTGGTGGGCGTTGAGGACGAGGAGCAGGGTCGAGTCGGCGCCCAGGCGGCGGATGCCGGTCTCCTGGGCGCGCCCGTCCAGGAGCACGCCCATGCAGCGCCCGTTGGGATCGTCCCAGTGCTCCGGGCCCATCTCGTCGCCCGACGGGGTCAGCCAGGTCACGTCCTTGACGCCCAGCTCCTCGTCGAAGGCGCCCGTGAGGAAGCGCCCCCGCCGCAGCATCGGGAGGGCGCGGCGGATCGCGAGGAGCCGCTGCGTGTACTCGGCGAGCGCGCGCCCCTCCTCGCCGATGCCCTCCCAGTCGAGCCAGGAGATCTCGTTGTCCTGGGCGTAGGCGTTGTTGTTGCCGCCCTGGCTGCGGGCGAACTCGTCGCCGGCGAGCAGCATGGGCGTGCCCTGGGAGAACATGAGCGTGGCCAGCATGTTGCGCATTTGTCGGTAGCGCAGGCGGCGGATCTCGGGGTCGTCGGTCGGGCCCTCGACGCC
>DASPJU010000698.1:0-4183 GCA_035628475.1 Salinarimonas sp.
TACCTGCCGCTCGCCCTGAACTGGCTCCGGCTGAGCCTGAAGTACCGCAGCCTGACGCTCCCCACCGCCGTGAACCCGACCATCCGCACGGGCGGCATGTGGGGCGAGTCGAAGGCAAGCTATTTCGCCCAACTGCGCCGACGCGACCGCCGCTGGATCGCAGACTACGTGGTTGTCCAACGCGGCGAGCGTACGGCGCTGCGGGCCACCGTCCGAGCGGCGATCGGACGCCTCGGGGAACGCGGCATCGGCTTTCCCGTGGTGGCCAAGCCCGACATCGGCTGGCAGGGCTTCGGCGTACGAGTCGTGGACCGACCCGCCGAGCTCGCGAGCTACCTGCGCTCCTTCCCCGTGGGGGCCCGCGTCATCCTTCAGGAACTCGTGCCTTTCGACGGCGAGGCCGCGATCCTCTATGCCCGAGAGCCGGGCGGCGCGCGCGGGAGCGTCCTCTCCCTGACCCTGCGCTACTACCCGCACGTGGTCGGCGACGGGTGCAGCACCGTCGAGGAGCTGATGCGCCGCTGTCCGCGCACGCGCTGGAAGCTCGCGACCTATCTGGGCTCCGACAGGTTTCATCACGGCCTCTCCCGCGACGACCTGGCGCGCCGCCCGGCCCGGGGCGAGGTGGTGCGGCTCGCCTTCATCGGCAGCGCCCGGGCCGGCGGCCTCTACCGCGACGCCTCGGTCGGCGTCACGCCGGCACTGGCCGGGCGCATCGATGCCATTGCCCGCGCCATCCCGCACTTCCATTACGGCCGCTTCGACGTGCGGTTCGCCTCCTACGAGGCGCTGCTCGAGGGGCGCGACTTCAAGATCTTTGAGGCCAACGGCATCGGCGGCGAGGCGATCGAGATCTGGGATCCGGAGCGCACGATCGGCGCCGCCTACCGTACCCTGTTCGCGCAGCAGGAGCTGCTCTTCCGCTACGGCCACCGCAACCGGCTCTCCGGGCATCGCCCCGAGACCATGCGGCGCTTCGCGCGGGCCCTGATCGAGCAGGCGCGGCTCATCGCGCAGTACCCGCCCTCGGGGTAGGGCGCCCGCCTCTCCGGCAGCCGTTCACGCCGCCCGCCGCCGCGCCCGCTCCTCCGCCTCGCGGGCGCACTTGTCCCGGTGGGCCTCCGCCGCGATCACCTGAAGGTTCGGCGCGCCCCAGAATCCCAGGAGCTCGGGCCAGGGCCGGTCGCGCCGGTCGCGCCAGACTTGGTAGAGGGGCACCCTGTGGTCCACCTCGGCGTCACGCCGCAGGCGCCGCCCCGTGACGGCGCAGCGATGCGCCTGCGCGCGCTTGAGCGCCATCAGATGCGCCGCCGGAGCGTTCCACAGGCCCCAGGCGGCGACGCAGGCTCCGTGCCAGCGCCCGCGGGGCGAGAGCCGGCCGTCGCCCCAGGAGTCCTCGTGCCAGCCCAGCCGATAGACCGGCCCGCCGCAGATCTGGCAGCGCCCTGCCTCGGGCAGGTGCTCCGGCTCGCGATAGGGCGTGGGCGGCACGCGGGGGCTGTGCGGCAGGAAGCCCTGGCGGGCGCGGTCGATGCGCCAGGTCCAGCCGGCGGGCGCGCCGCTGTCCGCCGCCAGGCGGCGGGCGATCCCGTCGGCGAGGAGGGGGTGGTCGCGCCAGTAGAGCGCGATGGCGCGCGAGGGCGTCGCGGGAACCCGCTTGGCCGCCGCGGCGTGGGCGAAGACCGCGTCCGGGAAGGGCTCCGCGCAAGCCGCGACGAGGCCTGCCAGCGCCTCCTCGTTCGCGCGGCGCAGCCGCTCGGCGAAGGTCGGGCGCGGGGAGGGCATGGGGCGGTGCCTACCCGCCCGTCACGCTCATGTGGCGGCCGACCGCCGCCTTGCGGGCGCGCTCGATGACGAAGTCGTGCCCGCGCGGCTTGCGCGCGATCGCGTCCTCGATCGCCTCGACGAGCCGCTCGTTGCCCTCCGAGGCCCGCAGGGGCGCGCGCAGGTCGGCGGCGTCCTCCTGACCGAGGCACATGTAGAGCGTGCCCGTGCAGGTGAGGCGCACGCGGTTGCAGCTCTCGCAGAAATTATGGCTGAGGGGGGTGATGAAGCCCAGGCGCCCGCCGGTCTCGGCGACCTCCACATAGCGCGCCGGACCCCCGGTGCGCTCGGCGAGATCGTTGAGGGTGTAGCGCTCCGCGAGGCGCGAGCGGACCGTGGCGAGCGACAGGAACTGGTCGGCGCGGGCGGGCTCGATCTCGCCCAGCGGCATCACCTCGATGAGGGTGAGGTCCATGCCGCGCCCGTGCGCCCAGGCCATGAGGCCCTCGATCTCGTCCTCGTTGACGCCTTTCAGCGCCACGGCGTTGATCTTCACCTTCAGCCCCGCGGCCTGGGCGGCGTCGAGCCCCCCCATGACCCGGGGCAGGTCGCCCCAGCGGGTGACGGCGCGGAACTTGACCGGGTCGAGGGTGTCGAGGGACACGTTCACCCGGCGCACGCCGCAGGCCGCGAGCTCGGCGGCGTGGCGGGCGAGCTGGGTGCCGTTGGTCGTCACCGTGAGCTCGTCGAGCGCCCCGCTCGCGAGGTGGCGCGAAAGCGAGCGGAACAGGGTCATGATGTCGCGGCGCACCAGGGGCTCGCCCCCGGTGATGCGCAGCTTGCGCACCCCCCGCTCCACGAACACCGTGCAGACCCGGTCGAGCTCCTCCAGGGTGAGGAGGTCGCGCTTGGGCAGGAAATGCATGTCCTCCGACATGCAATAGACGCAACGCAGGTCGCAGCGATCGGTCACGGAGACGCGCAGGTACGAGATCGCGCGGCCGAAGGGATCGACGAACGGCTTTGCCGCGACGGCGGGATCGGCGGGGTGGCCCCACATCTTGGCTGGTTTCCTCGTCGGCTCTTCTTTTCGGCTGCGGAGAGCTTATGGTCCCGCGCGGCGGCGTCAATGAGGCGCCGTTCAAGCCGAATGTGGGAAGAATCCATGACGACGGCAAGCTGGCCGACCGAGCTGAGGGTGTCGAAGGACCGCCGCACGCTCACGATCGCCTTCGAGGACGGGCGCCGCTACGCGCTGCCGGCGGAATATCTGCGCATCGCCAGCCCCTCGGCCGAGGTGCAGGGCCACAGCCCCGACGAGCGCAAGACCGTGCCGGGCAAGCGCGACGTGGAGATCATCGGCGTCGAGCCCGTGGGCAATTACGCGGTGCGCCTCCGCTTCGACGACATGCACGACACGGGGATCTTCGGCTGGCCCTATCTCGCCGAACTCGGCGAGCGCCAGGACGAGCGCTGGGCCAACTATCTCGCCGAGCTCGACGCCCGGGGCCTGTCGCGCGATCCGGTCCGGCGGGCTTAGGCGATCTCCCGCCCCGCGCCGGACATGTCGTGCGCCGCGCGAACATTGCCGAAGAACTGGCGCGCGCTCTCGGCCCAGGAATGGGCGAGCGCCTCCTCGCGGCAGCGCTCCCGGGGAATGCGCAGCGCCTGCAGGGCCGCCGCGCGCAGGTCCCAATCGAGCACGCCGCAGCCCGTCTCGCCCAGCACGTCGAGGGGACCCGTCACGGGATAGGCCGCCACGGGCACGCCCGAGGCGAGGGCCTCCAGGAGCACGATCCCGAAGGTGTCGGTGCGGCTGGGGAAGACGAACACGTCCGCGGCCGCGTAGACCCGCGCCAGCGCCTCGCCCGTGAGCGCGCCCAGGAAGCGCGCGCCCGGGTCGATGGCCTCCAGCCGCGCCCGGTCCGGCCCGTCGCCCACCACGACCTTGGTGCCGGGCAGGTCGAGGGCCAGGAAGGCCTCGAGGTTCTTCTCCACCGCGAGCCGCCCGACCGAAAGAAAGATCGGGCGCGGCCAGTCCGGGCACGCGTCCTCACGCGGCCGGAAGAGGTCGGTGTCGACACCGCGCGTCCAGGGCACCACGTTCAGGAAGCCGCGCCCGGTGAGCTCGCGCGCCAGGCTGGGCGTGCTCACCATGCAGGCCGAGCCGGCATTGTGGAAGCGCCGCAGGGCCGCGTAGGACCAGCGCTCCGGCACGGGCGCGCGGGCCGCGAGATATTCGGGGAACCGGGTGTGGTAGCTCGTCGAGAAGGAGCGCCCCTGCGCCAGGCAGGCGCGCCGGGCCGCGTAGCCGATCGGCCCCTCGGTGGCGATGTGGACGCAGTCGGGCGCGGCTTCCCGTATCATGGCCGCGACGCGCCCGGGCCGGGCGAGCGCCAGGCGGATCTCGGGGTACGAG
>DASPJU010000699.1:0-4991 GCA_035628475.1 Salinarimonas sp.
CGATCAACTGCGCGGCCATCCCGGAATCGCTGCTCGAAAGCGAGCTGTTTGGACACGAGAAGGGCGCCTTTACCGGAGCCGTCGCGCGCCGCATCGGCAAGTTCGAGGAGGCCAACGGGGGCACCCTGCTCCTCGACGAGATCTCCGAGATGGACGTGCGCCTCCAGGCCAAGCTCCTGCGCGCGCTCCAGGAGCGGGTCATCGACCGGGTCGGCGGCTCCGCGCCCGTGCGGGTCGACATCCGCGTCGTCGCGACCTCGAACCGCAACCTCGCCGAGGAGGTCCGCAAGGGCACCTTCCGCGAGGACCTGCTCTACCGGCTCAACGTGGTGAACCTGCGCATCCCCGCGTTGCGCGAGCGCCCCGCCGACATGATCGAGCTCGCGGGGCACTTCGCCAAGCGCTACGCCGACCTCAACGGCTTCCCCCAGCGCGCCCTGTCCAGCGACGCCAAGCGGGCGATCCTCAAGCATGCCTGGCGCGGCAACGTGCGCGAGCTCGAGAACGCGATCCACCGCGCGGTGCTCGTCGCCACGGGGCCGGAGATCGGGGCGGACGCGATCCTCACCCCGGACGGGGAGGCCATCGACGCGATCCGGGTTCCCGACGCGGCGGCCCGGGCGGCCCGCACCGCCGAGGCCGTGACGCGCGCCCTGGTGGGGCGGACCGTCGCGGAGGTCGAGCGCGACCTCATCCTCGACACCCTCGACCACTGCCTTGGCAACCGCACGCACGCGGCCAAGATCCTGGGCATCTCGATCCGCACCCTGCGCAACAAGCTCAACGAGTACACGGCGGCGGGCGTCGCCGTCCCCGAGCCCGGCGGGGTGCGCCTGGCCGGGTGAGGCGACGGGGGCGGAGCCTGGGTCCGTCGGACTGTTTTCGCACTGCCTGCCGCGGCCTGGTCTAGCGGCTCGCCAGTGTGATCGAGGCCTCGCCGCTCCAGCGCTGGTCGAACTGGCGGGGCGTGATGGTGGCCACGGGCTCGGCGCGGGGCAGCATCGGCGCGCTGATCCCGGCGGGAGCGCGCGTCCCATGGTCGCCGCTGAGCATGGCCGCCGCCGCGACCAGGAGGGCGACGAGCAGGCCGAGAACGAGGAACTGGCGGGGAGCGGTCAACATGGGAGCCTCCTGCGGCCCGGCGCCGTCGGCGTCGTGAGGGGACCATGACCCCTGCGCGCCCCCGCCGCCGTGCGCTCCCGCACGGGCGCCGTTGCCGCAGGCCGGCCGAACCGCTACTTCGATGGAATGCGGCACGTGACCCCTGCGCCCACCTCCCTCGGCGCGCCCGTTCTCCCAGGCGGCCCGCCCCGTCGGGCGAACGGGTTCGCGCTGTTGTGGGCCGGCGCGGCGGCGGTGCCGCTGCTCCTGTTCGCCGCGGCCGCCGCCTGGACCTGGAACGGCGTCGAGGCGGAGGCGCGCGGGCGCCTGCTGCGCACGGTGGACATGCTGCACGAGCACGCTCTGCGCTCCTTCGAGACGCAGGAGACGGCGCTCGAGGCGATCGAGGAGCGGCTGCGCGGCCTGCCCTGGGAGGAGATCGCCACCTCGCCCTCCGTCCAGCGCTTCCTCGCGGCCCTCGACCGACGCAGCCAGCCCTCCGGCGGCATCGCCGTGGTCGGGCCCGACGCCCGCCTGAAGGCTATCTCGGCCGCCTATCCGGCGCCCCCCGTCGACCTGTCGGACCGCGGCTACGTCCAGGCCCACCGGCGCGGAGCCGCGGGAACCCATGTCGGCGAGGTCATCCTCACGCGCCCCTCGAACGAGACCGTGTTCTCCCTCAGCCGCAGCCGGTCGGGCGACGGGGCGGGCGGCGACGGAATCGTGGTCGCGACCTTCAAGCCCGGTTATTTCGAGAGCTTCTACCGCTCCGTCACGGAAGGACGCGGCGACGTCGTCACCCTGGTGCGGGCGGACGGCGCCTTGCTCGCCCGCAGCCCGCCCCCGCCGAGCCTGGAGGCCTACCGGCCCGGCCGCCCCAACGCGCTCGTCGCGGCGGCGGCGGATGGCGGGCCCGGCCGGGTCATGCGCCAGCGTTCGCCCTATGACGAGGTCGATCGGCTCTACGCGGTGCGCCGGATCGGCTCCTACCCCGTCTTCGTGTCCTACGGCCTGAGCACGGGCGTCCTCACGCGTGCCTGGCTCGGGCGGCTCGTCGCGCCGGGGCTCGTGTGCCTCGTGGCGGGGCTCCTCTTCGCGGCCTTGGTCATGCGCGTCCAGCGCTCCGTGGGACGCGAGCAGGAGGCGCTCGAGGCCGCCGGGGGGGAAGCGGTGCGCCGGGCCGACGCCGAGGCGCGCCTGCGGCACGCGCAGCGCGTCGAGGCGCTGGGCCAGATCGTCGGCGGCGTCGCCCACGACTTCAACAACATCGTCCAGAACGTCCAGGCCGCCACCAACCGCCTCATGCGCCGGGCCGACGAGCCCGAGGAGGTGCGCCGGGTCGCCGGTCTGATGGGCGCGGCGGCCGAGCGCGGGGCTCGCCTCACGCAGCGCATGCTCGCCTATGCGCGCCGCCAGGAGGCGGTGACGGAGGTCTTCGACGTTCGCCCCGCCCTTGAGGGGGTGCGCGACCTGCTCGACGAGACCCTCGGTCCGCGCCACCACGTCGCCCTCGCCCTCGCGCCCGACCTGCCGCGCGCCCGCGCCGACCAGTCCGAGCTCGAGACCGTGGTGGTCAATCTCGTGCTGAACGCCCGCGACGCGATGCCGGAGGGCGGCACCATCACGGTCGCGGCCGGCCCGGAGGCGGTGGGCGACGGCGGCGCTCCGCCCGCGCCGGCCCTGAGCCCGCGCGGCTACGTGCGCATCCGGGTGGTCGACACCGGCTCCGGCATGGACGAGGCGACGCTGGCGCGGGCGGGCGAGGCCTTCTTCACCACCAAGGAGCCCGGCCGCGGCACGGGGCTGGGCCTGGCCATGGCCCGCGCCTTCGCCGAGGGCGCCGGCGGCGCGCTCGCCATCGCGAGCCGGCCCGGCGAGGGCACGGCCGTGTCGATCTGGCTGCCGGCGGCCGACGAGGGGACCCGTGACGCGAACGCCACAGGGGGGGCCGGATAAGCCCGGATCGGTCTTTGACCGGATGGGGCGCCGGCGCGGCTCGTGGCACAGGAGCGCCGTCTTCGCCCGGATCCCGCCATGACCGATTCGATCTCCGAGCCCCTGCGCTTCGCCAGGACCATCGTGGACGCCTCCGGCGCGCTCCAGGACGAGCTCGACCCCGTGTCGCTGCTGGCCGCCGCCGCCTCGGTGCGCGCCAGCGCTCCGGGGCTCTGCGCCCGCCTGGAGGCGAAGGCGCTGCGGGCCTTCCGGGTGCGCGCCATCCTGCGCCAGGCGCGCGAGGGCGCGCTGCGCGCCGCGTGAGGCCCTGACCGCTATTGCAGGACGAGCGCCGGGTCGGGAGGGGCCTGGCGCGGCGCCGTCACCGTGAAGGCCGCGCCCGCGCCGTCCTCGCCCGGGCCCCAGGCCAGCCGCCCCTGGAGCTGATCCACGAGGCCGCGCACGATGCGCAGCCCCAGGCCGTCGCCTCGCCCCGCGTCGAAGCCGGGCGGCAGGCCCGGTCCGCCGTCGGCCACGCGCAGGCTGAAGGCCGGCCCGTCGCTCCGCAGCTCCACGTCGATCTGGGCCTCGCCGCCGCCCTGGCGCGCGTGGCGGGCCGCGTTGCGCGTCAGCTCGTTGACCACGAGGCCGAGCGGCAGCAGCCGATCCGGCTCGACGGGAACCTGCCCGGCCGCCACGCGGATCGCGACGCCGGGCTGCTCGATGTCCCGGCAGAGGTCCCGCACGAAGGAGCCCGCGTCGACGACTCCGCCCTGCGGGACCGCGAGGAGGCGGTGATGGGCGTCGGCGATGGCCCGCACCCGCTCCAGCGCCGTCGCGAAGGCCCGCCGCGCGTCCTCGCCGGGCAGGCCCGAGGCCTGGAGCCGCAGCAGGCTGAGCACCACCTGGAGGGCGTTGCGGATGCGCACGTTGGTCTCCGCCAGAACCTCCTCGCGCCGGCGCAGCCCGTCGGTCATGTCGGCGAGCAGCGATTGCAGCGCCAGCTCCGCCTGCTTGTGGATCGTGATGTCCGTCTCGACACCGTCCCAGACGGTGCTCCCGTCGGCGAGGCGGCGCGGCGCGGCGGAAACCTGAAGCCAGCGCGAGCCCCCCCGCGGCGCCCGGGCCCGGACCTCGACGTTGAAGCCCCGCCCCTCGTCGCGCGCGTGCTCGAGGGACCGCTGCAGGATGATGCGGTCCTCCGCGTAGAGCCGGCCCATGAGCCGCTCCGGGTCGGCGAGGGCGTCCGCGGTCGACACCCCGTTGAGCCGCTCGCAATTGGCCCCGACCTGGAGATAGACCAGCCCGCCGTCCGGGCTCTCGCCGAGCTGGAACAGCATGCTGTCGGGCAGGTTGTCGGCGAGGCTGTGCAGCCGGACCTCGCTCTCGCGCAACGCCGCCTCCGCCTCGCGCCCAGCATGGATGTCGAGGGAGGTGCCGAGCCAGCCCTGCAGCTCCTCCCCGCGCAGGAGCGGCACCATCGCGACGCGGTGCCAGCGATAGGCGCCGTCCCGACGCCGCAGGCGGATCTCCGCCTCGAAGGGGGTCTGGGCCTCGTAGGCCGCGTCGCGCAGGGCCCCGGCGCGGGGCAGATCGTCGGGATGGACATGCGCGAACCGGTCCCGCGGATCGGAGCCGAGCTCGCCGTGATAGTCCAGCATGGCGCGGTTGAAGTAGGTGGCGCTCCCGCCGGGGTCGGTGACCCACACCTTCTGGGGCAGGGCGTCCGCGAGGGTGCGGTAGCGGTCCTCGCTCGCCTCGACGGCGGCGGCCGCGAGCTTGCGCGCCGTGATGTCCTGGACGAAGCCGACGAGGCGTCCGGGCCCGTCCCGGCCTTGCGCCACCACGGCGCGGGCCGCCAGGTGGCGGATCGTGCCGTCGGGGCGGCGGATGCGATATTCGACGAGGGCGCCGTCTCCCGTGCGCACCGCCTCCCGCTGCGCCGCCTCGACGCG
>DASPJU010000700.1:0-2700 GCA_035628475.1 Salinarimonas sp.
TGGGGCACGCCGCTGGCCTGGCGCAGGATGCGCTTGGCGGCGCGGTCGCTCGGCAGATGGTCACGGTCGCCGATCATCGTCACCATCAGGGTGCGGGAGCCGATCTTGTCGAGATCGCCGAGCAGGATGCCGCGCTCCTTCGCGTCGCTCGCGATGCCCCCCGGCATGATGCCGAAATAGAGGCGCGGAACCGGCAGGTCGTTGGCTGCGGCCGCCCCGGCGAGGTTGGCCGCCACCACGGCCCCCGCGAGATGGCCGGCCACCACGACGCGCTTGAGGTCGGGCCGCGCCTCCCGGTCCGCGGCGAGCGCCTCGAGGGCCTCCTTGGTCATCTGGACGGCGTTGGCGGTCGCTTCCGCCGGGCGGGTGCGGTTCACCTCCTGGTAGCGGGGGAAGACGACGAGGTTGCCCTTGCGGGCCAGGTGCTCGATCCAGCCGGCATAGATCGCCGGATTGTTGGCTCCCCAGGCATGGAGGAAGACCACGACGGGCCGGGGCGCGCCCGCCTCTCCGGCCGCGTGAAAGACGTAGATCGGCGCGCCGGCCCGGCCCAGCGCCCGCTTCTTCACCTGGTCCGCGACGTAGTCGGCGCCGCCGGGGCCGTTCGGCGCCTGGTCCGGCGGCTTGGCGGCGGAAGCGGGCCCGGCCGCGGCGACGGACAGGGCGGCGAGGACGGCGAGCAGGGTGCTGCGCATGGGCTGGGCCTGACGGTCGCGACGAGGGTCGGCGGAAGCGGGGTTCGTTTACACCAGATCAGCCTTAACCTTTCCTCACCCGCGCCCGCTCGGCAAGGGCGCGGATCGTCGCCGGGCGCGCGCCTACCCGCCCATGCTGCGCCGCGTCCTGCGGCCCTCGACGAGCGCCCGCAGCGCCCCGCGCAGCGTGCGCACGTCCTGCTCGCTCATGCCCATGCGCAGGATCATGTCGCGCATGTTGCGGGTCATGACCGGGCGCTTGTCGGGCGGGTAGAACGACACCGCCTCGAGCTCCGCCTCGAGGAAATCGAACAGCGACGCCACCATCTCGCGCGGGGCCGGGGGCGAGCGGACCTCGCCGCCGAAGGGCAGCCCGCCGCCGGCGCCCTTGAACCATTCATAGGCGACGAGCAGCACCGCCTGGGCGAGGTTGAGGGACGCCAGCGCCGGATCGACCGGGAAGGTCACGATGGCGTCGGCGAGGGAGATCTCGTCGTTCTCCAGCCCCGTCCGCTCCCGCCCGAACAGGATCCCGATACCCTCGCCCGCCGCGAGCCGCGGGCGGATCTCGCCCATGGCGGCCTCCGGCGAGACGACCCGCTTCATCTGCCCCCTCTCCCGGGCCGTGGTGGCGAGCACGAAGCGCAGATCGCCGACGGCCGATCGCGCGTCCGGGAAGACGCATGCCCGCTCCACGACGGCGGTGGCGCCAGCCGCCGCGGCGAGCGCCTTCTCGTTGGGCCAGCCATCCCGCGGCGCCACGAGGCGCAGCTCGGAGAGGCCGAAATTCGCCATCGCCCGCGCCGTCATGCCGATGTTCTCGCCGAGCTGCGGCTCGACCAGGATGATCGCGGGCGTGGCGGGACGGGACATGGCGGGCTCGCGGCGGAGAATCCGGGTGTCTTGGACCGGCCCGGCGCGCCGGGCAAGGGCGGCGCGCCGGAACCCGCGCCTCCCCGATCCGGTTGACGCCTGCGCGGTCGGCGCGCGGAGCTCCCCATGACCCGCCTTGGCCTGGTCCTCGCGTTCCTTGCGGCTCTCGGCGGGCCGGTCCTGGCCCAGACGGCGCGGCCGCCGGCGGTCGTCGTCGAGGAGGAGCCGGAGCCGATCCCGAAGCCCCTGCCGCCCGATCCGCAGGCGCTTCCCGCGCCCACGACCGGCGGCTCGGCGACGGACGCGCTCGCGGGCCGGGTGCCCTATCATGGCAATTATTGCGGACGCGCCAATCGCGGCGGCGTGCCCGTGGACGCCCTCGACGAGGTCTGCAAGCGCCACGACGAGTGTTACGACAACCAGGGCGACGGCGCCTGCGCCTGCGACACCCTCCTGCGCACCGAGAGCCTCGCGGTGGCGAACGACGCCTTCCAGGCGCCGGAGGTCCGCCGCCGCGCGGCCGCGATCACGGCCGCCATGGAGGTGAAGAGCTGCAGCCGTTGACGGCCGCGGCGCGAGGCGCCGCCGAGCCGATTCGTCCGATGACAAAGCCCCTTCTTTGTCACCCTTAGACGAAGGCCACGCTTTCCCGCCCGCCCGGCCCGCGCTATAGGCGCCCCATGACGCCGTCGGCGACCCGCCGGCGAGCCGCCTCAAGCGTGAAGGGACACACGATGGCCAAGATCAAGGTCGCCAACCCGGTCGTCGAGCTCGACGGCGACGAGATGACCCGGATCATCTGGCAGAACATCAAGGACAAGCTGATCCATCCCTATCTCGACCTCGATCTCGAGTACTACGATCTGGGCGTCGAGCACCGCGACGCCACGAACGACAAGGTGACCGTGGACGCCGCCGAGGCGATCAAGCGCCACGGCGTGGGCGTGAAGTGCGCGACCATCACCCCGGACGAGCAGCGCGTCCAGGAATTCGGCCTCAAGGAGATGTGGAAGTCGCCCAACGGCACGATCCGCAACATCCTCGGGGGCGTGATCTTCCGCGAGCCCATCATCTGCCGCAACGTGCCCCGCCTGGTGCCCGGCTGGACCCAGCCCATCGTGGTGGGCCGCCA
>DASPJU010000701.1:0-3723 GCA_035628475.1 Salinarimonas sp.
CTGGTCTGGCATCACTGCACCGAACACGGCACCTACGTGGTCCCCGGCGGGGTTCTAGACGCCATCACAGACACCGATTCGTTCTGTGAACAACTTGTGAATAGCGGGCTCGGCGAGGAGACGCCGGATGGCATTCGCGTGCGTGGCACGGCGGGCCGAATTGAGTGGAAAAGCCGTCTCAGGGCCAATTCACAGAAAGGCGGCTCACAAAACAGAGCCAGTTGGCTAGCCAGACGAAAGCCAGTTGGAAAGCCAGACGAAAGCCCTTCTTCTACTACTACTACTACTATTACTACTAAAGATCCGGATCCGGATCTATGTGCCGCCTCCGGCAGCACGCGAGTATCAGACCCCCGCGTTAAACCGGTAATCGACAGATTCGTGGACCGGTACAAGGCGCATACAGGGGAAGATTATCCGGGCAGCTACCCGGTGGCTGGGATGGCGATAAAGCGCCTTCCCAAAAGCTACTCGACCGAGCGGCTGATTGAGCTTGTCGACAAGTTTTGGGATGCGCCGGATCCGTGGGTCATGAAAGGCCCGGGCCCCCGCATCGAAATCTGGGTGCAGAAGATTCCTGCCCTGGTCAAGCAATCCGGCATGAGCGCCGCGGAGCTGTTTGCCGAGGCGACCACCGAGGAGAGCGACCCGTGGGTTTGAGAAAGCCGCGGTTCGTCGTCGAGCTGCTGCACCCGAACATGGCCGGCGAAGAGACCGCCTACCCGTCGCGCCCACTCACCGAGGACGAGGCCAACTCGCTCGTGCGTGAGTACACCGAACGTCGCTACCGTTTCCGCACTCGCGAGGCCAGGCCCGACGAGATCAAGCCCGCCAAGAAGCGAAAGCCGAAGGCGGAAAAGCTCCTTGAGGACAAGTGGTTTGCCAAGAAGGAGGAATTTCATACATGACGTACACCGACGAGCAGCTTTCCATGCTCCTTGGCGAGCACGACGCCCGTCAGCTCGCAGTCGGCGGCGGCACCGACTGGCGTGACCCATTTCTCCGGCGAGAGGAACCGGCCGGCTGCCTGATGCAGGTCATTCTCAATGAGCCGAACCGGTTTGAGGCGGCTCGCGCGAACGAGGTCGTGGCCGACCTGTTTGACATGAACTACTACGAGGCGATGAGCCCCGAGGGGTTTCTCGCCTTCCTGGCGGACCTGCCGTGACCTCCGCTGAGGCCAAGAAGCTGCTGGCCCTCCTGAAGGCCGCCTTTCCCTCGCAGGACATGCCGCGCGAGATGGTCGAGGTGTATTGCCGCTTCCTGGCCGATTGCGACTACGGGGCCGGCTGCAACGCGGTGGCCTCGCACATCGCCAAGGAGAAGTTCTTTCCCAAGATCAGCGAGCTGCGCTCTGCGATCGCCGAGGAAGCGGTGGGTGCGCCCGGCTGGGAGGCCGCCTGGGGCGAGGTGATGCGGGCGGTGTCGAGCCTTGGCCGGTGGCGGTCGCCCGAGTTCTCGCACCCGGCGGTGGCTGCGGCGGTTGATTGCATCAGCTGGGAAGCGATCTGCAACTCGGACGCCCAGGGACTCAACACCCTTCGGGCCCAATTCCGAGATGCCTACCAGAGCGTACGGAGCCGCGCTGTGGCGGCCGCAAACACTCAGCCCCTGCTCGCGGGGTTGTCTGCGAGGTCGGGGCCTACGTTGGCCGCTAATGCGGTCAAGGGGCTTTTACCAGGAGGGGAGAATGGTCAGGGCTGATATCAAGCGATTCCGCCTGATGCTGGACCTCGGGCACATCTTCAGCCGGTCCGATATCAAGGCGCTGGTCGACCACGCCGACAACACGGTTTCCGACTTCCAGGACGAGCCGACGCCGGTCTCTGGCAATCCATTCGCCAGCCCGCCGTGTCAGCAGTGCGGGTCAACGGCCAGGTTGGTCGGAGGTGCGATGACGAGTTGCGCTCAGTGCGGAAGGGTGCTGGCCGGCGGGCCGTTGAATGTGGCCCCGAGGGGGCTACCGAGTTGCGTCATGTGCAACGGCAGCGGGCGTGTCACCCCTGGGTGGGGTGGGCCAGCGGTGATTTCATGCCCCATCTGCGTGGGTCCCACCCCGGTGAATCCTTGAATCGCTGCGGGGCCTGTGAGGGGAAGGGGAGGTGTCGGCACATCGACGGTGTGCACGACATCTGCCAGCGGTGCTGGGGCGAGGGCGAGACGCGGCGGGGGCGCAAGACCGAGAGCCCCCACGAGTACGACGCCGAACGCTGCTGCTGGCACGCCTGGGCCTTGGCCGACGTAGGCGAGGTCTGCGACCGCTGCGGCGCCACCTGCGTGCGAGATGAGAAGGGAATCATCGTCGAATACGACCGACCGGCAATGAGGGGCTGATGCGTTGGGAAGACGAAGCTGAAAGCGCCGTGGAACGCGCTGGCGCGGTGGCGGTGAAGAGGGATGGCGTCAGCGACTGGGAGGGCTGGGGCGTGATCCTGCTGCGCCGCGGGGACCAGTGGGGAACGCTTAGGTGGAGCTATGGCTCATGTTCCGGTTGCGATCGGTACGAGGACATGTCCGATGCCGAGAGGGCTAAGGAATTCGATGAGCTGATCGCTTGGCACTCCGACTATGACGCCGCCATGGCCGCGTTCGAGAACGGCAAGGGGTGGTAATGGGCAGGGCGCAGCGGGTCAAGGGTCACTCATTCGAGCGCTGGGTGGCCAATTTCTTCAAGGCGCTGGGGTATGCGGACGCCAAGCGAGGTATCGGCCAGGCCAGGAGCGCTGGCGAGGTGGCCGATGTGGAGGGCGTGCCAGGGATCTGGGTTGAGTGCAAGCGCGGCAAGCGTACGCATCCCAGGGAGGCCCTGGAGCAGGCCATCGAGGCGGGCGGACACACCGGGCGCATGCCGGTCGCGATCTGCAAGGATGACCGAGGGCCGGTGACGGCCACGATGCTGCTGGGTGACTTCGCCTGGCTGCTTGACCGGGGCGGCTGGGACGAGCTGTGAAGCCCGCGCCGCTTAGCAGGGAGGAGCAGTACGAGCTGGCCGAGCGGTGGCGGTCCAAGAAGGACAAGGCCGCCCGGGACAAGCTGGTGATGAGCCTCACTGGCCTCATCAAGATCGTGGCCAAGAGGCACGCCAAGCAGTCGACAGCGATGGAGCTGGAGGATCTCATCCAGGAGGGATATCTCGGCGCGATGAGGGCGGTCGAGACGTTCGACCCTGAGCGCGGATGCATGCTGAGCACGTACGCCATCCCCTGGATCGAGTGGGCGATGAGCGACGCGGTGGCCAACCTGGAACCGGCGCTCAGCATCCCGACGCAGAGCTACCGGGCGGCGCGCAAGCGAGCCTATCTGCTGGGGCAGGGGCTTACCAGGGAAGAGGCCGACGCTCGCATGAGCCCCCGTGAGCGCAACAACGCCGACAAGCTCGGCGGGGCCAGCACTGCCCGGGCGGCCTCGATCTCGGAGGCGTTCGGCAATCGCAGCGACGCCATGGAGGAAGAGCCCGCGGTTGCGCGGGTGCCAGACCCGTCCCCCTCTGTCGAGGAGGTGATCGGCGACCGCCAGGAGCACGAGGAGGAGATGCGGCTCCTGCGGGATGCCATGGCCACGCTCACCGACCGCGAGCGAGCCATCTTCATCGCAAGGCACCTCACCGAGGACCCGCCCACCCTGGAGCAATTAGGCGGGCTAGAGGAGATGCGGTGGAGCAAGTCGAAGGATGGGCGCAAGGGCGTGTCGCGCGAGCGTATTCGGCAGCTGGAGGCACGTGCT
>DASPJU010000702.1:0-2394 GCA_035628475.1 Salinarimonas sp.
TGCGACCTTGTCGCCCATGCCCTGGCCGTAGAGGGCAGACGTGGTGGACAGCATCTCGCGCATGCCGGGCCCGCCCTTGGGGCCCTCGTAGCGGATCACCAGAACCTCGCCTTCCTTGTAGGTGCGCTTGCGGACGGCCTCGAAGCAGGCCTCCTCGCCGTCGAAGCAGCGGGCGGGCCCCGTGAAGGTCTGGCGGTCCGCCGCCATGCCGGCGACCTTCACGATCGCGCCCTCGGGCGCCAGGTTGCCCTTGAGGCCGACGACGCCGCCCGTGACGGTGATCGGCGCTTCCGTGCGGCGCACCACGTCCTGGTCCGGGTTCCACGACACGGAGGCGAGGTTCTCGGCCATGGTGCGTCCGGTGACCGTCATGCAGTCGCCGTGGAGGAAGCCGCCGTCGAGCAGCGCCTTGAGGATCAGCGGGATGCCGCCGACCTCGAACAGATCCTTGGCGACGTAGCGCCCGCCGGGCTTGAGATCGGCGACGTAGGGCGTGCGCCGGAAGATCTCGGCCACGTCGAACAGGTCGAACTTGATGCCGGCCTCGTGGGCGATGGCGGGCAGGTGCAGGGCCGCGTTGGTGGAGCCGCCCGACGCGGCCACCGCCATGGCGGCGTTCTCGAGCGATCGGCGGGTGACCACGTCGCGGGGGCGGATGTTCCTGGCGATGAGATCCATCACCACCTCGCCCGCCGTCATGCAGAACCGGTCGCGGATCTCGTAAGGAGCGGGCGCGCCCGCCGAGTAGGGCAGGGCGAGCCCGATCGCCTCGGAGACGGTCGCCATCGTGTTGGCCGTGAACTGCGCGCCGCAGGCGCCGGCGGAGGGGCAGGCGACCTGCTCCAGCTCCTCGAGATCGGCGTCCGACATGTCGCCGACGGAATGCCGGCCCACGGCCTCGAACACGTCCTGGACCGTCACGGGCTTGCCGCGGAAGGTGCCCGGCAGGATCGAGCCGCCATAGATGAAGATCGAGGGCACGTTGAGGCGCACCATCGCCATCATCATGCCCGGCAGGGACTTGTCGCAGCCGGCCAGCCCCACCAGCGCGTCGTAGGCGTGGCCGCGCATGGTGAGCTCGACCGAGTCGGCGATGACCTCGCGGGAGGGCAGCGACGCCTTCATGCCCTGGTGGCCCATGGCGATGCCGTCGGTGACCGTGATGGTGCAGAACTCGCGCGGGGTGCCGCCCGCCGAGGCCACGCCCTTCTTGACGGCCTGCGCCTGGCGCATGAGCGCGATGTTGCAGGGCGCCGCCTCGTTCCAGCAGGTCGCCACCCCCACGAAGGGCTGATGGATCTGCTGGGTCGTGAGACCCATAGCGTAGTAGTAGGACCGGTGCGGCGCGCGCGCGGGGCCCTCCGTGACGTGACGGCTCGGCAGCTTCGACTTGTCGATCAGGCGCACCATGACTCCACCCCCTGCGTGGCTTAAAGCGAGGCCGGCTAGAGCGGCCTTAACGGCCTCGTCTGCCACGCTCCCGCCCGGCGGTGCAATCGAGCTCGCCCGAGGAACGACAGGGGCTGAATCGCCCCCGAAGGACCCCTTGCGCTTGGCCGTAAGCTGTTGCAATACAGGGCGGAATTCGGATGCTGCCGTGATGGCTCCCGTTTATGGCGGCTTCACGGCGGAGCCTGGGGCGCCTTGAGGCATTCTCAGGATGGCGGAGCGGTGTTGCGGGGCGGCAACAGAGGTCCGGGCGGGCCGCCTGCCGGCCCCCGGCCTCAGCTCGCGGAGGGCGGCCCGTTCGCCGCGACTGCCTCCCGCAGCGCCGACGCCAGGTCGCCGCGCCCGGCGACCTCGACCGCCTCGAGCCCCAGCCAGCCCGCCATGAGCGCCAGCTCCGCCGCGAGCGCCTTCGGCGTGTCGCGCGGCGCGCCGGGCTCGCCATGGGCCGCCAGCACCAGGAGCCGGCGCCCGGCGCGATCCGCCTTGAGGTCGACGCGGGCCGCGACATTGTCGCCCCACAGGAAGGGCAGGACGTAATAGCCGTGCTCGCGCCGATGGGCCGGCACGTAGATCTCGATGCGGTAGCGCAGGCCGAACAGGCGCTCGGCCCGGGGACGCTCCCACAGGAGCGGGTCGAACGGAGAGACGAGGGCGCGCGCCTTGAGCCGTCCGGGTGCGGCCGCGTCGCGGTGGAGGAAGGCGGGAGCATTCCAGCCCTCGACCGCCACGGGGGCGAGCTCGCCTGCCTCGACGAGGGCCGCGACCGCGGCGCGGGCGTCGGGCGGGTCGAGGCGCCAATAGTCGCGCAGGTCCCGCTCGGTCGCGACGCCCAAGGCGCGGGCCGCGACGCCGACGAGGATGCGGTGCGCCTGCGCGTCGTCGGGTGTCGGCGCCGCGGCGATGGCGGGCGGCAGGACGCGCTCGGTGAGGTCGTAGAGGCGCTCG
>DASPJU010000703.1:0-4329 GCA_035628475.1 Salinarimonas sp.
AGCACGTGCCGATCGTCATGGTCACGAGCCTCGACGACCGCGCCCTGCGCCGGGAGGCGCTCGCGGCCGGGGCGACCGACTTCCTGACCAAGCCCTTCGATCCCGTGGAGGTCCGGGCGCGGGCCACCAACCTGCTGGCGCTGAGCCGGGCCCGCATGGCCGACCGGGACCGGGCCGCGTGGCTCGCCCGGGAGATCGAGGCCGCGACCCGGGAGATCGAGGAGCGCGAGCGCGAGATCATCATCCTGCTCATGAAGGCCGCCGAGCACCGGGACGTGGAGACGGGCGACCACGTCGCCCGCGTCGCCGCCTATGTCGGCCTCATCGCCGAGGGGCTGGGGTGCTTCACCCCCGCGGAGGTGCGCCGCCTGTCGCTCGCCGCGACCATGCACGACGTCGGCAAGATCGGGGTGCCGGACGCGATCCTGCTCAAGCCGGGCCCCCTGACGCCGGACGAGCGCAAGGAGATGGAGCGCCACGCCGAGCGGGGACGGCGCATCCTCGAGGGCAGCCGCTGCGAGGTCGTGCAGCTGGCGGGCGAGCTCGCCTGCAGCCATCACGAGCGCTGGGACGGCAAGGGCTATCCGCAGGGCCTGGCCGGCGAGGCGATCCCCCTGTCGGGCCGGATCGTCGCGGTGGCGGACGTGTTCGACGCGCTCACCTCCGAGAGGCCCTACAAGCGGGCCTGGAGCCCCGAGGAGGCCCGGGCGCATCTCGTCAAGGAGGCGGGCTCCCATTTCGACCCGGTCTGCGTCGAGGCCTTCCTCTCCCGCTGGCCCGACGTGCTGGCCCGCGCGGCCCGGTCGCGGGAAGCCGCCTGACGGCTGCCCGCGACCGCCGCGGCGGTCAGGACTTCAGGCGGGTGACGGTCGAGGAGGACTGGCTGACGCCCAGCGTGGCGCAGCCCTGGGCCGTCTGCTTCAGGTTCACGGCGCCGTTGCTCGTGAGCGTGCTGACCACCAGCTTCGTGCAGAGGGGGTTGTTGCTGCTGGGGCTGCCGTGGATGCGCAGGTCCGCGTTGGGCAGGTAGATCACGCCGTCGGCGTTGAGGATCGTGCCCGGCCCCCAGTCGTGGTCGACGTTCTTCGTGAGGGCGGGATCCTGGTAGATCGAGACGCCGCGCCAGGGATGGCTGGCGGCGGTGGGGGGCGAGAGGGTGAGCGTCGCGGCCTTGCCCTTGCCGTTGGGGAAGACGATCTCGCTCGCCACGGTGCCGTCGCCCGTGAGCACGAAGGCGACGCCGCTCGCGTCGATCGTCGCGTCGTCGTCCATGATCAACGACCCGTTCTCGATCACGATCACGGCGTTCGTGCCCGCCCCGAGCGCTCCGCTGCCGGCGAGGGTGAGGCTGCCGCAGACATGGTACTCGGTCCAGGCCCCCTTCTGGACCGTGACCATGCGCGTCGACGAGGGCGGCGTGCCGGGGCGCCAGGTGGCCCCGGTCGCGCTCGTGCACTTGCGCTCGATGGACTTGGCGAGCGGCGCGTAGATGTCGGCGACGGGGGCGCCCCCGGGCTGCGGGTTGCTGCAGCCCGAGACGGTCCCGACCGCGATCGAGGCGCTGGCGCCCGTGCCGTGGCCGTTGCAGCGCATGGAGCCGTTGGAGCGGATCGTGCAGCCGCTCAGCGCCACGTTGGGCGCACCGTTGAAGGTCAGCGCCGATTTCGAGGCGTCCGCGCCCTTGTCGAGGGCGAGGATGCACGATTCGTCGAGGGCCGTGGTCGTGGTGGCGGCGCTCGCGGAGGCCGCGACCGCGATGGTGGGGAAGCCCAGGACCTGCAGCACCGCCGTCGGCACTGTCGTGTTGACCGACCCCGTGAAGGCGGTGCCGTCGCGGGCGAAGCTGGGGGTCGGGCCCGCCGCGCCGTAGGCGGCGCGGAAGGTGGATTGCGCGGCCGTGGTCCAGGCCGCCGAGCCGTCCTTGGCGCCCGCCAGGACCGCGGCGTCGATGGACGATTGGAGCTTCGCCTGGGTCCTGGCCGCCTGGCCGTAGTCGATGGCTGCGCCGGCCGAGCCGACCAGGGGAATCAAGGCAAGAGCGAAGAGGGTCGCGACATTGCCCTCGCGCGAGCTGGTGAAACGGGACGGCATGGGGGCCCCCAGGGGAAGTGATCCCGGACCCTCGCACGCGAAGTCCTGAAAAATGGATACGCGTTTGGGACAAATGCGACAGATCGAGCGGCGCCGCTCCCGGGCGTTCGGCGGGTGGCCAACGCCGCGCCGGTCCGGGGCTCGGCGGAACCGAACCACGGACCGGCGAACCTCGCGCCTCCCTACCAGCTCGCCAGCACGGCGCCGCCGAAGGTCGTCTCGATGAAGGCCTTCACCTCGGGGGAGCGGTAGGCGTCCACCAGCGCCTTGACCCAGGGCTTGTCGCGGTCGGCGGAGCGGATCGCGATGACGTTGACATAGGGCCCCTTAGGGTCCTCGCGCAGGATCGCATCCGTGACCTTGAGGCCGGCGGGCGTGGCGTAGTTGGTGTTCACGGCCGCGGCGTCCACGTCGTCCAGCACGCGCGGGGCCTGGGCGGCGTCGATCTCCACGAAGCGCAGGCGCTTCGGGTTGGCCGTGATATCGGCCACCGTCGGCTTGAGGCCCACGCCCTCCTTCAGCTTGATCACGCCCTTGTCCTGCAGGAGCAGGAGCGAGCGGGCGCCGTTGGTGGGATCGTTCTGGATCGCGATCCGGGCGCCGTCCGGGACCGCGTCCCAGCTCTTGTGGCGCTTCGAGTAGATGCCCATCGGGAAGTTCACGGTCTGGGCCACCGACTCGATCTTGAAGCCGCGGTCGGTCCGCTGGTTGTCGAGATAGGGCTGGTGCTGGAACGAGTTCGCCTCGATCTCGCCCGCGGCCAGCGCGGTGTTGGGCACCACGTAGTCCGAGAACTCGATGACCTTGAGGTCGAGGCCGGCCCTGGCGGCCACGGGGCGCACGGCCTCGAGGATCTGCGCGTGGGGCCCGGGCGTCACGGCGACGCGCAGGGTCTGGGGCGCCTGCGCCAGGGCCGGCATGGCGGCGGCGAGCAGCGGCAGGGCGAGAAGCGTACGGCGGTCGAACATGGGATAGACTCCTCAAGGGAAGCGGATCAGGCGCGGCGCACGCGCCGGTTGAGACGGCGGGCCAGGCGGTCGCCGGCGGTCTGCACGGCCTGGACCAGGACGACGAGGATCACGACGACGGCGGCCATGACCTCCGGCATGAAGCGCTGGTAGCCGTAGCGGATGCCGAGATCGCCCAAGCCCCCGCCGCCGACCGCGCCGACCATGGCCGAGAAGCCGATCAGCGAGACGATCGAGAGGGTGAGGCCCAGCACGATCCCCGGCAGCGCCTCCGGCACCAGCACCTTCAGCGCGATCTGGAGGGGCGTGGCCCCGAAGGCGCGGGCCGCCTCCACGAGGCCCGGATCGACCTCGCGGATCGCGCCCTCGACGATGCGGGCGATGAAGGGCACCGCCGCCACCGTGAGGGGCACGATCGCCGCTCCCGTGCCGATGGACGTGCCCGCCACGAGCCGCGTGAAGGGAATGATCGCCACCACCAGGATGATGAAGGGCGTCGAGCGCGTGGCGTTGACCGCGAAGCCCAGCACGCGGTTGAGCGCGGGCGCGGAGAACAGCTCGCCGCGCCCGCTCGTGGCGAGGAAGATCCCCAGGGGCAGACCCAGGGCGGCGCCGATCCCGGCGGCGGCCGCCACCATGGCGAGGGTGTCCAGGGCAGCCTCCAGGACGAGGCGCAGCATCTCAGGCGACATCGCGGACGATCTCCGGACGGGGGCCGTGGTCGGGTGCGGCGGTCCGGGCGGGGGCGGTCGCCGGGGGGACGAGGCGGGGCAGCTCAGGGGACATGGCCCAGCACCTCCGCGAAAAGCCCGTGGCGGGCGAAGAAGGCGAGCGCCTGGTCGGTCTCGGCGCCGCTCCCGACCGCGACGGCGAGCACCCCGAAGGGCTCGCCGCCGATCTCGTCGACCGTGCCGGCCAGGATGTTGGCCTCGATGGCCTCGTCGCGGGCGAGCCGCGCCAGGACGGCCTGCGTGGCATGCTCCCCGCGGAACACGACGCGGATCACGGTCTCGCCCGCGGGGACGGGCGCGGGGCGCAGGCGCGCCGCGATGGCGTGCGGCAGCGCGAAGCCCGGCTCGCCCATGAGCAGCGCCCTGGTGAGGGGATGGCGCGGCGCGCCGAACACGTCCGCCACCGGCCCCCGCTCGACGACGCGGCCCTCGGCCAGCACCGCGACCTCGTGGGCCACGGCCCGGATCACCGCCATCTCGTGGGTGATCAGCAGGATGGTGAGGCCGAGCTCGCGGTTGATGCGGGCGAGCAGCGCCAG
>DASPJU010000704.1:0-2021 GCA_035628475.1 Salinarimonas sp.
CAGCCCCCCCGTGCTCGGGCAACTACTGCAAGGGCATGTGATGAATGGCCTTGAACGTCAGGTTCGAGGTCATCCACCCATCGGCCACGGAGCGGTCCCCCTCCACATAGAGGAGGTGGAGGTCCGCCCCCCTCTGGATGGCGCTCACCGCGTTCCGGACGTCCTGCTCCGCGGCGAGCGCGGCGTCGTAGTCGGTGAGCTGGTCGAGCGCGCCGAGGTTGTAGAGGCACCGGACCATGACCCGGGTCTCGGAGAGCCCCCCGAGCGTGCGGCGCTGGCGGTCGCCCATCTGCTGGTCGGCAGGGATGCCCACCGCGAAGCCCAGGTGCATGCGCCCCTCGCCGTCCCCCCCGCCGGCGCCGAAGGTGTCCCAGGGGTCGGTGGACTCCCGCCACGAGGAGGCGCCGGACGTGATGGCCGCGGCCACGCGCTGGCGGATCGTGGCGAGGGCGACGGTGGCCACTACAGCCCGCCGAAGCCGCGCCAGGAGGCGCGCGGGCTGGCGTTGACCCACGTGACGCCCTTGTTGGGCGCCTGCATGGTGGTGGCGTCGGCGGCGCCGGTGGAGCTGCTCGTGCCCTTCACGAACTTCAGGCGCCCCCAGGCCAGCTCGAACTCCTTCTTGTGCTGGGCAGCGAGATCGCTCCAGCGCCCGCCCTGCTTGGCGTGGCAGTCGAGGCAGAAGAGGTAGAGCGCGAGCTCGATGTGCACCTCTCGGAGGGACCAGGAGGTGACGATGTGTTCCGGGAAGACGCCCTGCATCTCGAGCCGGCCGAGGATGCGCTTCCAGGCCTCGTCGATGCGGGTCTGGAAGTGCGTCACGCCGGCCTGGAGCTGGTTCCCCAGGTTGCTGTAGACGGCGAGGAGGTCGTCGTCGGTGATGACCGGGTAGGCGGCGTAGAGCACCAGCGCCGCGTCCCGCCGGTAGTCCCGGGTCACGCCGTCGGCGCACACCAGGTGCCACACCACGTAGTAGCCGTGCCCGAGCGCGAGCGTGCTCGGGAGGGAGGCAGCGAGGATCGCGTACGTCGCGATGGAGCTCGAGACGGTGATCGCGGCCGGGCCGATGAGGGCGGTGCCGGCCGCATCGTAGAGGGCGAAGGTCGAGCCCGACGCGGTGGGAGCGACGGCGGCGCCGTTCAGGTACAGGCCGAACGAGGCCGTCTGCGCCGCGCCCCGCACGTAGTAGTCCGGGTAGGCCTGCCGCGTGCTGTACGGGCTCGATGCGTTGCTCACTTGCGGGTCCCTTCCTCGCGCTGCTCGTTGCGGATGCGGCTCTCTCGAGCCTTCCTCTGCGCCCAGTCAGGGGTCGCCCCACCGTCGATGAGGCGTCTGGTCACCCGGTCGATGATGGCCCGCCCGTCAGGGCGCTCGCCCGCGCTCACGCGGCCGCCTTCGTGTCGGGCGGCTTGAGGGCCTTCACCGCATCCTCGAGTCCCGCCAGGAGAGCCTCGGCCGCGGCCTTGGCCTCCTGGGCCGCGGCCAGATGGGGCGTCTTCGTGGCGCGGTGGACCTGCTTCTTCAGCCGCGTGCGGTGCCGGGCGATGACCTCGGCGCGGGGGGGATCGATCCGCCCGGAGGTGACGAGGCCCCACCGCCACGTGTCAAAGGCGGTGTGGTCGGTCTCTACCGACCACGTGCCATCCCGGTAGACGGTGACCTTCTCGGCGTCGAGGAAATAGCCGCTCGGGGCGCCGGGCTCGACGGAGCCGTACTCGTCGAAGTTGTCGAGCACCACCTGCCCGTAGCGGCTGCGCGCCTTGGCGACGAGGTCCGAGGAGTCCGGCTTCGCGCCCTTGGGCGCCTGCCTCGTCCAGTTGACGCCGGCGGAGAGGAACAGGGGCTTCAGGGTGGGGGCGAGGCGCCACCCGAGCTTGGGGATCTGCACGAGGTCGAAGCTCGTCCAGTGGTGCGCGAGGAGGAACGGGCAGGCCCGGTCGCCGAAGTTCGGGAGCTTCTGGTCGAGGCCACCGGCCCCGAGCTTGTGGCGCCCCGTGGCGGCGACGGGAGGGAGGTCTTTC
>DASPJU010000705.1:0-3207 GCA_035628475.1 Salinarimonas sp.
CTTGCCCTTCCTCACGGCATGGATCGTGTTGAAGTTCACCCCGAGCGCGGAGTTCGGCGCGTCGTAGGCCTCCCGCGTGTCCTCGATCCCTGGGATCCGGAGGTCGGCGGGATAGTAGCCGGCGTCCACCACGATGCCGCCGAGGGGCTGCTTGCCGATCGCGGCGACCAGAGCCGGCGCGAGTTCCGCCAGCTCCTCGGAGACCAGGAAGGGATCGCCGCCCCCGCGGATGTAGAGCACCCGGTCGCGGTCCAGGTAGAAGCGGGTCTCGAAGCGATAGTCGGGGCCGAGGACCTCCATCGCCAGCCAGGCGGTCACGATCTTGGCGACGGAGGCGGGCACGAAGGGCTTGTCGGCGTTCTGGGCCACCACCTCCCGGCCCTTGTCGTCGATCACGAGCACCAGGCCCGAGGGAGCGATCGCGGCAAGCTTCTCCCGCGCGCCGGCGAGAGCCTGGGCGGGCGTCAGGAGCAGCGCGCAGGCAAGGGCGAGGAGATGGCGCCGCGCGAGGACGCGGGTCCGCGCGCTCCCATCGGTCATGCTCGGTCGTCGGCTCGACATGGCTTCACGATCCCGCTGGCCCCCGGGAGGGCTCTGGAATGGCCCGCCGCCGGGCGCTCGGCGGAGCCAGGCGGCGGGGACGGTCGGCTGAGGAGGAAGCTGACGGCTGTCTCCTCCGCCCGCAAGGCCTCGGAGAACACGGATGCCGCGCGCCGTCCTTGTGGCGCGCGCGAACCTGCGCTAGTCCGGCCGCCCTCCCGCGCCCCTGGAGACGGCCCGTGCCCAGCATGCCTACCCCGCCGCTCTCGGTGGGCATCGATTTCGGCACCAGCAACACCGTCGTGGCGGTCGCGGGCCCGGACGGCCGGGCGCGGGCGCTCACGATCCCGCATCGCGGCGAGCTCCTGCGGGTCTATGCCACGGCCCTGTGCTTCTGGGAGGAACGGTTCGGCGAGAGCGCCGTCATGCGCACCGAGGGCGGCCCCTTCGCCGTCGACCAGTTCCTGGAGGGCCTGCAGGCGCATCGCTTCCTGCAGTCGTTCAAGACCTTCGCCGCCGCCGCCTCCTTCCAGGAGACGCGCATCTTCCGCGAGCGCTACCGCTTCGAGGACCTGCTCGCCGCCTTCCTGCGCACGCTCCTGCGCCATGCCGAGGGGCTGGATCTCGCGGGCGCCCCCCGCGTGGTCGTCGGCCGGCCGGTGCGCTTCGCGGGGCACAACCCGGACGAGGCGCTCGCCATGGCCCGCTATCGCGAGGCCTTCGGCCGGCTCGGGGCGGGCCACGCCCTCTTCGTCCACGAGCCCGTCGGCGCGGCCTTCCACTACGCGAGGGCGCTCGAGGGCGCCGCGACGGTGCTCGTGGCCGATTTCGGCGGCGGCACGAGCGACTTCTCGCTCATGCGCTTCCATCGCCGGGGCGGCGCGCTCGCCGCCGAGCCCCTCGCCGGGGCCGGCATCGGCATCGCGGGCGACGCCTTCGACGCCCGCATCGTCGACCAGGTGGTGGCCCCGCGCCTGGGCAAGGGTGGGCTCTACCGCGGCATGGGCGGCAAGCTGCTGGCCATGCCCAACCGGTACTATGCCAGCCTGTCGCGCTGGAACGAGCTCGCCCTGATGAAGGGCTCCGGCGACCTGAGGGAGCTGCGCGAGCTCGCCCGCACATCCCTCGACCCGGAGCCGATCGAGACCCTGATCGGCATCGTCGAGGAGGACCGGGGCTTCTCCCTCTACGGCGCCGTGTCGCGGGCCAAGGTGGCGCTCTCCTCGGCCGAGGAGACCGGGTTCCGGTTCGAGACGGGAGGCGAGTCGATCGCCGCGCGGATCACCCGCGCCGATTTCGAGACCTGGATCGCACCCGACGTCGCCCGCATCGCCGCGATCCTGGACGAGGCCCTGGCGGGGGCGGGGGTGCGGCCGGAGGCCGTCGACCGGATCTTCCTCACGGGCGGCACGTCCTTCGTGCCCGCCGTCCGGCGCCTCTTCGTCGAGCGGTTCGGCGAAGGGAAGCTGATGGCGGCCGACCAGTTCGAGTCGATCGCCTACGGCCTCGCGCTCATCGGGCAGAGCGAGGCGCCCGAGCGGTGGGCCGCCTGAGGCGCGGTCCGGACGAGGCTTGCATCGGTGGGGTTTTGGTGGTGCCGCAAGAGGGATTCGAACCCCCGACCCCCTCATTACGAATGAGGTGCTCTACCAGCTGAGCTATTGCGGCGACCGGACGGCCGGCGGGGCCGGCGCGACAAGGGGCTCTCATAGCGGGGTCGGGGCGGGTTGGCAAGGCGGATGCGGGCCGGCGGGCGGACGGTCCTTGGCGTCGCAGGCGGCGTCCCGCCGGGCGCGGACGCGTTAGCTCCCCGACAGCCCGACCGGATCCCCTGCCATGCCGCTCTCCGCCCTCCTTGCCTTCGCCCTCGTCTGCGCCGCGATCGGCGGCATGCTGTTCTTCGCCGGCGGGGTCGCGCCGGTCGTCTTCCGGTCCCTGGAGGCCGAGCAGGCCGGGCCCTTCCTGCGCCGGCTCTTTCCCGTCTACTACCTCGTCTTCGGGGCCGCGACGGCCCTCGCGGCCCTCGTCGCCGGGGCGGGCGGGCTATGGCGGGAGGCAGCGCTCCTGGCCCTCGTGGCGGGGGGCTTCGCGGTGGCGCGCCAGGGGCTGATGCCCCGCATCAACGCCCTGCGCGACCGGGCGCTCGCGGGAGAGGCGGAAGCTCACGGCGCCTTCGAGGCGCTGCACCGGACGAGCGTCTGGCTCAACGGCTTCCAGCTTCTCGCGCTGATCGCCATCGCGGTCCTTCTCGCCCGGGCCTGACCTCCCATCCGCCCGTGGCGGCGACGCCCCCGCCATGGAAGAGCCCGAAGGCGAGCGATTCCAAGACCGCGATCGTCCCCGGTGGCGGGAGCGGCGCCGCTCCGATTGGTCGGAGAAGGCGCTCCGATGTTCGGGCGGGGTGCCGGGTTCGAGACGCATGGTTCGTGGGGTTGGAGCCGCCTCCCGCTCGCGGGAAGGGACATGAGGTGGGGCTCGCGACGTCGAGGGAACGGGGCACGCAGGCCCGCCCGACCCCCGCAACGGCCGGACGTACGCTCATCCGTACCGGTGCAGGGCCGTGCCGTGGCTCTTGAGCCAGGCCTCGGCCTCGCGGGTCGCGGGGCAGACGCCTTGGACGAGGCGCCAGAAGCGGGTGGAGTGGTTCATCTCGCGCAGATGCGCCAC
>DASPJU010000706.1:0-2458 GCA_035628475.1 Salinarimonas sp.
TTGGAGGAGGCGGACATCCCCCGCATCCTCTTCGTCAACAAAATCGACACCGCGACGCGGCGCATCCGCGAGAGCCTCGCGATCCTCCAGCGCGCCTCGCGCACGCCGCTCCTCCTGCGGCAAATTCCGATCTGGCGCGACGGCATCGCGGTGGGCTTCATCGACCTCGCGCTGGAACGCGCCTTCATCTACCGCGAGCATGCCGCGTCGCAGGTGGTGGACCTGCCCGACGGCGAGCTGCCGCGCGAGCGCGAAGCCCGCTACGCCATGCTGGAGCGCCTCGCCGACTACGACGACGCGCTCATGGAGGACCTGATCTCCGAGATCGAGCCGCCCAAGGACCGGGTCTTCGACGATCTCGCCCGCGAGCTGCGCGAGCGGCACGTGGTGCCGGTGCTGATCGGCGCCGCCGAGCGCGGCAACGGCGTCACGCGCCTCCTCAAGGCGCTGCGGCACGAGGCGCCGCGCCTGCCTGAGACCCGCGACCGGCTGGGCCTGCCCGCCGAGGGTCCGCCCCTCGCCCACGTGGTCAAGACCCTGCACGCGGGCCATGGCGGCAAGCTCTCGCTGGCCCGCGTCCTGCGCGGGCGGCTGCGCGAGGGCGACGCGGTGGTGGGCTCGCGCGGGGCCGAGGCCCGCATCGGCGGGCTCCTCGCGATCAAGGGCGCCGCGACCGCGCGCACCCCCGAGGCCGAGGAGGGCGCGCTCCTCGCCCTCGCCCGCATGGACAACATCGAGACGGGCGAGAGCGTCGCCGTCGGCAAGGCCCGCCCGCTCGCGGCCGCGACCGTGGTGCCCCCCGATCCGGTCCAGACCGTCACGGTCTCGGTCAAGGACCGCAAGGACGAGGTGCGGCTCGCCGCGGCGATCGCGAAGATCGTCGAGGAGGATCCCTCCTACCGCTTCGAGCACGACGCCGAGCTGGGCGAGATGCGGCTGTCGGGCCAGGGCGAGATGCATCTGCGGGTCGCGGTGGAGCGGCTGTGGTCGCGCTTCGGGGTGCAGGTGGCGATCGGCAAGCCCCGGGTGCGCTACCGCGAGACCGTCAAGGGAGCGGCCGGCGCGCGCGGGCGCCACAAGAAGCAGACCGGCGGCCACGGCCAGTTCGGGGATGTCGCCATCGAGGTGCGCCCGCTCCCCCGCGGCGAGGGCTTCCTCTTCGAGGACCGGATCACCGGCGGCGTGGTGCCGCGCCAGTACATCCCCTCCGTGGAGGCGGGCGCGCGCGACTACCTCAGGAAGGGGCCCTTGGGCTTCCCCGTGGTGGACCTCGCCGTGGCGCTCACCGACGGCTCCTATCACAGCGTCGACTCGTCCGATGCCGCCTTCCAGGCCGCGGCGAGGCTCGCCCTGTCCGAGGCGCTGCCCAAGGCGCGCCCGGTGCTCCTCGAGCCGATCCTGTCGGTGGAGATCGCGGTGCCCTCCGACGCCCTGTCCCGGGCCAGCACCCTCGTCACGGCCCGGCGCGGCCAGATCCTGGGCTATGACGGGCGGCCCGGCTGGGAGGGCTGGGAGGTGCTCTCCGCCCTGATCCCCGAGGCCGAGATCGGCGACCTCATCGTCGAGCTGCGCTCGGGCACCGCAGGGGTGGGCACCTTCCGGGCCCGCTTCGACCACATGGCCGAGGTCTCGGGCCGCTCCGCGGACGCGGCGATCGCGGGCGCCAAGGCTGGGGTGGGGTAGGGATCAAGGGTGAGGGCGGGCAGATCGGGAAGCGCCCTCGCCCTCTCGGCTTGTCGTGGCCGGGCCTGCCCCGGCCACCCGGCCGACGCGTGGGTCTGGGTCCCCGGGTCAGGCCCGGGGACGACACCGGGTCGATCCGATAAGCCCCCGGCCTAACCCCTCGCCCCGAGCCCGCTCGCGTGCGGGAGCGGGCCGTCCCGGGTAAAACCGCCATCCGCCCTCGACATCCGCGCGCAACCGCTCCAAATGTTGGGCTTGACGCGGGCCTGGAGCCTCTGCGCGAGAAAAAACAGAGGGAGTGTGGGATGAACGCCGTTGCAGCCATCGCCGCCGAGGGCCGGCCCTGGACCGGGTCCTATCCGCCGGGCGTCCCGGCCACGATCGACGAGCGGGCCCTCAAGCCCCTCTCCGAGCTCTTCGCCGACAGCGTCGCGCGCTTCGCCGCGCAGCCCGCCATGGAGAGCTTCGGCAAGCGGATGACCTATGCCGAGCTCGGGACGGCCGCCAACGCCGTGGCGGCCTGGCTGCAGGGGCAGGGCCTCTCGAAGGGCGACCGGGTCGCGATCATGCTGCCCAACGTCATGGCCTATCCGGCCATCCTGTTCGGCGTGCTCGCCGCGGGGCTGACGGTCGTCAACGTGAACCCGCTCTACACGGCGCGCGAGCTCACCCACCAGCTCAACGATTCCGGCGCCAAGATGCTCTTCGTGCTGGAGAACTTCGCCCACACGGTGCAGGAGGCGGGCCCCGGGATCGGCCTGCAGAAGACCGTCCT
>DASPJU010000707.1:0-3314 GCA_035628475.1 Salinarimonas sp.
CGCCAGCTTCCGAGCTACGGCCCGGCCGATCCCGCGGGATGCCCCGGTCACGAGGGCGGTGCGGTAGGGAATGGCCGCAGACTGCATCGTTTCCTCCCCAGGCCAGGGCTCAGTACGTGGCTTTCTCCGCCATTACGCGGAGGACGTCGATGAGCCCGGCATCCCGCTGCTTGCGCAGGGAGTCGTCGCTGCGATCACCGATCGCATTGCGAACGGCCTGCGAGACCCGGGCGACCGTTTCCGGTTCGAGATTGGCGTCTCCGAGGTCGTCCCAAATGTCCTGATAGGTCTGCCCGTACTTCGTGAGGAAGGCCTCGATCCCCTCGGCATTGAGGTGGTTCGAGATGAAGGAGCCTTGCAGTGTCCACTTGGGCCCAGGCCCGTAGCAGAAGGCTCGGTCCACGTCCTCTGCGGTCGCCACACCAGCTTCGACCAACGCGATGGCCTCCCGCCACATGGCGCCCATCAGCCGGAGAGCGAGATGGCCGGTGACCTCACGGTTGAGAACAGCGGGTTTCTTCCCGAGTGCCTCATAGAACGCGCGCGCGTTTGACACCGTCTGCGGGGACGTCGCCTTGCCGCCGACGATCTCCACCAGCGGCATCAAGTGGACGGGATTGAACGGGTGGCCAAGGACGATGCGCTCGGGGTGGGAGCAGGCGGCCTGCATGTCGGTCACAAGCAGGGCGGACGACGACGAGGCAATGATCACATCATCTGCGACGAACCGCTCGATCTGCGCGAGCAGCTCGCGCTTAATCTCCAGCTTCTCTGGGCCGCATTCCTGGACAAACGTGACACCCTGGAGCGCCTGGGCGGGATCGGTGGAGAAACGGATGTGGCCCGGTGGTGTAGCCCGAGGGATTAGGCGTTGCAGATCCGACGCGAGAGAATGCCGAAGCTCTTCGAACTGTGCCCACCTGCCGGGATCTGGATCGAGGCAGGTGACCTCGAACCCGGCATGCGCGAAGGCTGCTGCCCAGCGCTGCCCGATCATCCCAAAACCGACGACGCCGATGGCCCCACGCTTCGACGCTTCGATCATTTGGCTGTCCTCGTTAGGTCGGCGGCGGAAGCCTGGACGCCCAAGAAGGGCAGGAGGGTGCTGCAATACTGGTCCGGTTCGGCCCGAATGGCGTAGTGGCCACCACGGGGCAGGACCGTGAGGGAGGCCCCCTGAATACTCTCGGCGATCTCAGCCGAGTGGTATGCCGGGGTGACGACGTCATCTGAGGCGACCACCACCTTGGTGGGCGCCTGGATCAGTCTGAGCTCCTTGAGCGCATCGTGGGCGAGTACCGCATCGATCCGGTGTCGGATGTCGTCCGCATCGATGATTGGGCCGATTTCTGACGCCTGCAGTTCCGCCTCCACAGCAGCGTCGTTCCTGGCTAGCCAATACGGCGCGTTGAGGAGGGTCACGGCATGGCGGCGGTATGCCTCGACGCCAAGGCGATCGAGGATCTCCTTCCGTCCAGCGAACAGCCGCTGCATGTACGCGCAAGGGCGTGCGAAGGTGGCAGATAGTACCAGGGCCCGCACGCGGTCTGGATGGAGCAACGCGAATCTCTGCGCGATAGCACCGCCTGTCGAGTGGCCGACGATAGTTGCGGCCCGGATACCAAGCCTGTCCATCAGTGCGGCGAGGTCCGCCGCCATGGCAGAGATACTTGTCGGTCCGCCAAGTCCTGAGGAATGTCCGCAGCCGCGGTGGTCGTAGGTGATGGTTCGGAAACGCGTCGAGACGAACGGGAGGAGCGGTTGCCAGAATGACGCAAGCCCACCTAGCCCGGAAATTAGAACTAGCGGCTCACCGACACCTGCCGCGCTGTAGGCGAGCGAGCCGCCCCCTGACAGGGGAACGCGCCCGCTCATTGCGGCACCGTGCGATCATCAATGGCCTTCCGCATCGCTTCGTTGACGTCGTGCCAAGGGATCTCGAGGTCGAGCCAAGCAGCAACACGCCCGGCGCACAGGATCGCTTCGTTCAGGTGCGCCCGCAGATCGGCCGCTCCGTCACGGAAGGCACGCTCGAACTTGAGAAAAAGGGCTGCGGTCTGCGCGAGATGGCAGAAGTCCCGAAGGCGCGTAGCCGCCTTGTTGCAGGCGACGGCGGCCATATGGCGGGAGAACTCCTCTTTTGTGGCCGAAAGGTCGGCCCGCACCCACCAGAGCAATTCGTGCAAGTTCCGCGCTTCGGCCTCCGCCATCATCAGGGGACCAGCCGGATGCATGATTGCTCGGGATGCGAGGAGGGCAGCAAATTCAGCGGGGCGCCCGCGCCACAGCGCCTCACGGTGCTCGATCAAGTCCAGAGCAACAGGTTCCCCGCGTGGAGCGTCGGCCGCGGGAGGCACGTCCGAGATCGCGGAAAGCCGGCCGGAGGTGACGCTGCGCCCATGGCTCTGCCTAAGAGACAGGCCCAGGTCATACAGTTCCGGCAGCCCACTTTCGATCGCGCCCAGCAGGGTGATTGTCGCCGTTTCAGCCTGGAGAGGGGCAAATGTCAGCTCCAGGAACTGACGTGCCGGCCAATAGATGAACGAGCCCGGCTGGGCTTCCATCACGTCAATCGCGCCCTCGGCATCCTCAATAAGAGGAGCATGCCAATAGACGTGAAGGCCGGCGATCTTTGGGGTGTGCAGTTGAAGTTCGCATGGGAGGATGGCCGCCAACGACTGCAACGTGCGTGGCGCCCGTTCCGTGTCGCACAGGATTGACCACGTGCGCCCGCCGCATGCGAATTCAAGCCTCATCCCGTTGATCCCGTCCCGTTGTCAGACCGGTCGTTCTCGGCTTGTCAGCCCTTCGGCTTGAAGAAAGAAACGGGCTTGAGGATTTGGTTGCGCATGTCGAGGAGGTTGTCCTCCTCGATGACTTGGCGACGGTAGGCCTGCCACGCAGGATCTGCCTCCATGGCCTCACGACGCGCCTCACGGTCGGCGAGGCTTTCGTACTGCCACAGGTGAACGGCGCGGCCGAGATCGCCGATGTGCGTCTGGAAGAAGCCGAACGGCTCGCCGAGGTACTTCCGCTGCATGGGCAGCCCGACCTCTTCGTAAAGCTTCAGGAAGTTGCTCAGGCGGTTCGGCCGCGCGGTGTAGGTGCGGTGGTCGAAAATCATGGCCCTGCCTCCCGTTCCTGGAAGTCTGCATACGCCGAAGCGGACTATCGAGGCGCCGCAGAGTGCATCCCGTTGTGTAGACACTTATAGACCGTCGTCGCCGCTTACGCTAGAGACATGTTGCTGGACATGCCCGAGAGGTCGCGGATGAGAAACACCCCGACGATCGACGAACAGGTGGAGATGTTCC
>DASPJU010000708.1:0-8651 GCA_035628475.1 Salinarimonas sp.
CGGCTCGGCCCATCTCGTGCTCGGCTGCGACCTCGGGGTCACGGGCACCAAGAAGGTGCTGGCCGCCGTGAAGGCGGGCCAGACCCGGCTCGTGGTCAACACCGCGGAGGTGATGCCGGGCGAGTTCACCCGCAACGCCGACTTCTCGCTGCCCACCGAGCGCCTCAAGCGCACGATCGCGGGCGCGGCCGGCGGCGAGGGCATCGCCTTCGTGGACGCCACCGCGATCGCCACGGCGCTCCTCGGCAATGCCATCGCGGCCAACATGTTCATGCTGGGCTACGCGTATCAATCGGGCGCGGTGCCGCTGCACGCCGCGTCGCTGGAGCGCGCCATCGAGCTCAACGGCGAGGCGGTGAAGATGAACCTCGCGGCCTTCCGCCTCGGGCGCCGCGCGGCCTTCGACGCGGCCTGGCTCGCCTCGACCATGGCCTCGCTCAAGGCCCCCACCAAGGCGCGCGAGCTCTCGACCTCGCTCGACGAGATCATCGAGCGCCGCACCGCGTTCCTGGCCGACTACCAGGACGAGGCCTATGCCCGTCGCTACCGCGCCCTCGTGGAGCGGGTGCGCGAGGCGGAGGTCAGGGCGGTGGGCGAGGCGGGCGCGCTCACCGAGACGGTCGCCAAATCGCTCCACCGGCTCATGGCCTACAAGGACGAGTACGAGGTCGCGCGCCTCTACACCGACGGCAACTTCGAGCGCCAGGTCGCCGCCACCTTCGAGGGCGAGAACCTGCGCTACGAGTTCCACCTCGCGCCGCCGCTGCTGGCCCGCGTCGACCCGGCCACGGGGCGGCCGCGCAAGATGAGCTTCGGCCCCTGGATGATGCGGGCCTTCCGCCTGCTCGCCAAGGCCAGGCGCCTGCGCGGCACGCCGCTCGACGTGTTCGGCTACACCCACGAGCGGCGCATGGAGCGGGCGCTCATGACGGAGTTCGAGGGGCGCATCGGCGAGATCGTCGAGCGCCTGACGCCGGCGAACCACGCGCTCGCCGTGGGCCTCGCCGCCATCCCGCAGAAGATGCGCGGCTTCGGCTTCATCAAGGAGCGCAACATCGAGACCGCGCGCAAGGAGGAGGCCGACCTCCTCGAGCGCTTCCGCGCGCCCGTCCCGCCCCTGCCCATCGCGGCGGAGTGAGGCGACGCCCTCCCCTCTCCCGGATGGGAGAGGGGCCGGGGGTGAGGGTGCCACGATGGGGAGGCTCGCTCCCCCTCGCTGCTCCATCCCTCACCCTCGTCCTGAGGTGCCCTGCGGAGCAGGGCTTCGAAGGGCGCTCCAGGGAGTTCAATCGCTGCTGGAAGGTGGTGCGTGCTTCGAGGCTCGCTTCGCTCGCGCCTCAGCATGAGGGGGGGGTTGGAGAGGCGGATCCGGTGCCTGAACCACCCGGCGCGATCCCTCACCCCCTGGCACGTCGTGCATCCCTCTCCCATCCGGGAGAGGGGAGATGTCGCGCTTCTCCCCGCTCCCCGCTCCTCCTACAGTCCCCCCATGCCCATCCTCGCGGCGCTCGCGGCCGTCATCGTCATCGCCCTCATCCTCGGCCCCCAATGGTGGGTGCGCTCCGCCATGGCCCGGCACGCGGCCGACCGGCCTGACCTGCCCGGCACGGGCGGCGAGCTCGCGCGCCACCTCCTCGACCTGGCGGGCCTCGACTCCGTGCCGGTCGAGATCGCCCCGGCCGACCATTACGACCCGATCGACCGGGTGGTTCGCCTCTCGCCGGACCACCACGACGGGCGCTCGATCACGGCGGTGGCGGTGGCGGCGCACGAGGTGGCGCACGCGCTGCAGCACGCGGGCGGGGACCGCCTCCTCACCTTGCGGGTCAAGCTCGTGCCGATCGTGCAGGGCTTCGAGCTCGCTGCCGCGATCGTCATGGCGAGTGCGCCGATCCTGCTCGCCATCGTGAAGTCTCCCGTGCTCCTCGTCCTGCAGCTCGCCATCGGCGTCGCGCTGCTCGGCGGACGGCTCGCGCTCCACCTCCTGACCCTGCCGGTGGAGCTCGACGCGAGCTTCCGCCGGGCGCTGCCGATCCTGGAGACGGGCCGCTATCTCGACGCGCCCGACCTGCCCGGCGCCCGCACCGTGCTGCGGGCGGCGGCCTTCACCTACGTGGCCTCGGCCCTGATCTCCCTCGTCAACGTCGCGCGGCTGCGGCGCCTGCTGCCGTTCTGAAGCGCTTGCCTCGGCTCCCGCCCCTGGGTCATCTAGGCCCCGCAGGCACCGCCCCGGGAGAGGGCGGCCCGAGGAGGACCCGATGACGAGCCCCACTTTCGACAACCGCGACGCCCGCGACCCGGCGGAGCGCGAGGCGGACCTCATGGCGCGCCTGCCCGAGGCCATCGCGGCCGCGATGCGCGCGCCCGCCTATGCCGAGCGGCTCGCGGGCGTCGATCCGCGCGCGGTCGCGAGCCGCGAGGCCCTGGCGCGGCTGCCGGTGCTGCGCAAGGCCGACCTGCCGGGCCTGCAGAAGGCGGATCCGCCGTTCGGCGGCTTCCATCACGGGGACCTCGCCGCCTTCGGCCGCCTCTTCACCTCGCCGGGGCCGATCCAGGAGGGCGAGGGGCTCAGGCCCGATCCGTGGGGCGCGGCGCGGGGCCTCTACGCGGCGGGCTTCCGGCCGGGCGACGTGGTGCTCAACACCTTCTCCTACCACCTGACGCCGGGCGGCTTCATCATGGACGGCGGCGCCCGGGCGCTCGGCTGCCCCGTGATCCCGGCGGGCCCCGGCAACACCGAGGGGCAGCTCGCCGTCATCGAGGCCTTCCGCCCCGTGGCCTATGCGGGCACGCCGGATTTCCTCAAGATCATCCTCGATGCCGCCGACGCGGGCGGGCGCGACGTCTCCTCGATCCGGAAGGCGATCGTCTCCGGCGCGGCCTTCCCGAAATCGCTGCAGGAGGCGTTCTCCGGCCGGGGCATCGAGGCCTACCAGGCCTACGCCACCGCCGACATCGGCTTCATCGCCTACGAGACGCCCTCCCGCGAGGGGCTCGTCGTCAACGAGGACATCATCCTCGAGATCGTACGGCCCGGCACGGGCGATCCCGTGCCCGAGGGCGACGTCGGCGAGATCCTGGTGACCTCGCTGGATCCCGAGCGCCCCCTCGTGCGCCTCGCGCTCGGCGACCTCACGGCCGCGATGGCGGGGATGAGCCCCTGCGGGCGCACCAACACCCGCATCCGCGGCTGGATGGGCCGCGCCGACCAGACCGCGAAGATCAAGGGCATGTTCGTGCGCCCGGAGCAGGTGGCCGAGATCGCGCGACGCCACCCGGAGCTCGGCCGCCTGCGCCTCGTCGTCACCCGCCGGGACGAGAGCGACGCCATGACGCTGCGGGCCGAGGGCCCCTCCGCCGCGATGGCCGAGGCGGTGGCCGCGACGCTCCAGGCGGTCACGAAGCTGCGGGGCGCCGTGGAGATCGTGCCCCCGGGCAGCCTGCCCAACGACGGCAAGGCGATCGCGGACGAGCGGACATACGATTGACCCTTCTCCCCTCTCCCATCCGGGAGAGGGCTGGGGGTGAGGGTGGCGGGATCGGGAGAATCGAACCGACCCCCGCCCCATCCTCGCTCTCGTCCTGACGTGCTCGGCGTGAGCCGAGCCTCGAAGGGCGCTCCAGGGGTCTCCGTCGCTCGTGGCAGGCGTGGTGCGTGCTTCGAGGCTCCCCCCGGGTCAAGCCCGGGGGTCGCACCTCAGCATGAGGAAGGTGGAGGAGCGGATCCGTTCTGCGTCCCTCCAAACGTGATCCCTCACCCCCGACCCCTCTCCCATCCGAGAGAGGGGAGCTCCCTCACCGCCAGACCGGCATCGACGCCACCGCGATCAGGCCGCAGAGGGCCAGCGCCGCCCGGCGATAGGTCTCGTCGGACGAGCGGTCGAACAGGCGCGAGCCGACCAGCACCAGGCCGGCATAGAGCGGCAGCAGCGCCAGGCCCGCCAGCGTGCGCGCGGGCGTGAACAGGCCGTTCCACCAGAAGCCGAGGAAGCTCACCACGGAGAACAGGCCGAAGAAGGCGAAGATGTTGGAGCGCACCCGGGCGGCACGCTCGGGGCCGCCGAGCCAGAACAGGACGATGAGCGGGCCGCCGAGCCCGATGGCGCCCGACAGCGCCCCCATGCCGCCGCCCACCGCCAGGGACCGGCCGATCCCCGGCTCGCCGCGATAGCGCCAGCCGGCGGCGAGCAGGACCGTGACGGCGAGGACGAAGAGGCTGAGCATCCAGCGCACGATCACGGGATCGGTGCTGAGCAGGAAGGCGAGGCCGAGGGGAAAGGCAGCCGAGGCCGCCAGCGCCACGGGCCCGACCTCGGCCCAGCGGCAATTGCGGAAATGCGGCAGCAGCATCGGGGTGGTGGCGCCGGCATCCACGATGAACAGCAGGATGATCGCCGTCACGGGATCGTAGGTGGCGCCGATCGCCGGGATCATGATCATCCCGGCCCCGAACCCCGTGAAGCCGCGCACGAAGCCCGCGAGCGCGGTGATCGCGATCGTGAAGGCGATCCGGGGGTCGGACGGGTCGACGGCGGCGAGGAGATCGGCCAAGAGAGGCGTTCCGGCGGGAAGCCGCCATCCTACGCCAAGAGCCCGGCCGCCGTCCCATGCCGACCCTGCATGTCTGCCCCCTGTCCCGCCTGCACGCCACCGTCGAGCGCACCGGCGCGAGCCACGTCGTGACGCTGATCAACGTCGCGACCCCCGTGGAGCGCCCGCCCGCCATCCTGCCCGAGCGCCACCTCTTCATCGGCGTGAGCGACATCGTCGATCCGCAGGACGGGCACGTGGTGCCGGCCGTCGAGCACGTGGAGCGGCTCATCGCCTTCGTGCGCGCCTGGCCGCGCGAGCGCCCGCTCGTCGTCCATTGCTGGGCGGGCGTCAGCCGCTCGACGGCGGCGGCCTTCATCGCGGCCTGCGCGCTCGCCCCGGAGCGGCCCGAGGACGAGATCGCGGATGCCTTGCGCGCCGCCTCTCCCATGGCGACCCCGAACGCCCGCCTCGTGGCGGTGGCGGACGACCTGCTGGGCCGCGGCGGCCGCATGAGCGCCGCCATCGCCCGCATCGGGCGGGGGGCCGAGGTGACCTTCGAGAACGAGCCGTTCGAGCTGGACCTGTAGCCTCCCCTCTCCCGGAATGGGAGCGGGGCCCGGCGTGAGGAATCACGCAGGGAGGCTCGCGCCCTTCCCCCTGGAGGGGGAGACAACCTCCGAGCGTACCCCCTCACCCCCGGCCCCTCTCCCCAGGGGAGAGGGGCGTCAGGCCAGCGCCCCGAAGACCGCCTCCGAGCGCACCGTGAAGCCGAAGATCTGGCGGACGTTGTAGAGCGTCGCCTCCCAGCAGAAGGCGGGGGAGGTCGTGGCGGCGCAATCCTCAACGAGGAGCGTGTCGTAGCCGAGGAAATTGGCGTCGGCGAGGGTGTGGAGCACGCATTGATCGGCGTTGACGCCCGCGAACAGCAGCGTCGTGGCATCCAGGCCGCGCAGGATCGAGTCGAGCGGCGTGTCCCAGAATCCCGACATGCGGTGCTTGGACACCCTGATGTCGCCGGGCTCAGGACGGAGCTCGTCGACCACCGCCGCGGGCCAATGGCCCTCCGTCAGGGTCGGAGCGCCGCTGGGGCCCGGATCGCCCAGGCCCCTGCCCTGCCCCGCCCCGTCATAGACGTGCAGCAGCGCCGGCGAGAGATTGGCCCGGTCGGGCCGGGCGCCCCAATTCACGAACACGACCGGCACGCCCGCCGCCCGCAGGCGCGGGAGCAGGCGGCTCAAGGGGGCGATCGGCGCGCGGGCGGGCGCGACGTCGACGCCGATGGAGGCGAGCCAGCCGTCCGGGTGGCAGAAGTCGTTCTGCATGTCGACGACGATCATCGCGGTCCGGGCGAGATCGAGGGTGACGGGCTTGGGCAGGGCCTCGATCCGCGCGGGCCGCGCCGGGCCGCGGGCGCGCACGAGATCCGCATGCGCCGCGCTGACGCGCCAGGCGTTGCGGGGCGAGGGGCCGAGGGGGACGGCGTCGTCCATGGGCGTCAAGCCGGCGGATCGATGAGCGAGACATGGGCCGCCACCACGCGCCAGCCCTCGGGCGTGCGGGCCCAGGTCTGCATCTGGCGGCCGAGCTTGGTGCCGCCCTCGCGCCGGAACAGGGTCGAGGCGGTGGCGACGTCGTCGCCGAAGGTGGTGATGACGGTCTCGCTCAAGGTCCGCATCAGCCCCTGCGGCGAGCGGCCGGCGCGAAACGCCTTGATGGCCTCGTAGCCGTAGAGGTTCTCGGCGATGCCGTAGCGGATCGTGTGCGGGCTGTCCCAGAACAGCTCGTCGAGGACCGCCACGTCGTTGGTGGTGAGCGCGGCCTCGTAGCGCCGGAACGCGGCCTCCACCTCGGCCAGGACGGCGGGCTTGTTGATGTCCATCTCGGCTTCGACCTCACGGATTTCATGCACATGACGGCACCCGAAGGCGCCAGCGTCCCCCTCCCCCTTGTGGCGAGGGGCAGGGGTGGGGGCCGCGGGGTCGGAGTGGACGTCAGGGAGGCGGTCACGCAAGCCCCTGCAGCCCGTTTCTTCACGGACAGCGGATGGGGTCCCAACCCCACCCCCAGCCCCTCCCCACGAGAGGGAGGGAACCGATCATTCCGCCACCCGCGCCTCCACGACACCCGCCCGCTCCAGGGCCGCCGCGACCCGCAGGCACAAGTCCTCGCGCCAGGGGGCCGCGATCACCTGGACCCCGATGGGCAGCGCCTCGCCGTCCGTCCAGACAGGCACCGTGCAGACCGGCAGGCCCGCGAAGGAGATCGGCTGGGTGAAGAGGCCGAGATTGGGCCGCACGGGCAGCTCCTGCCCGTCGAGCACGAAGGTCTTCTGGCCCAGACGCGGCGCCCGGCAGGGCGTGGCGGGGGCGAGGATGACGTCGACCTCGTCGAACAGGCTCAAGGTCCGGTCGCGGAACCAGCGGCGCATCTTCTGCGCCTTCACGTACCAGGCCCCGGGGACCATGGCCCCGGCGAAGAGCCGGTCGCGCACCTCCGGGTCGAAGTCGTCCGGGCGGGCGCGCAGGCGCTCGCGGTGGAGCGAGGCCACCTCGACCGTGGTGATCAGGAAGGCCGCCGCGCGGGCCCGGTGCGCCTCGGGGAACTCCACGACCCGCGTGGCCTCGAGCGCGCGGGCCACCCGCTCCACCGCCGCGAAGGCCTCCGGCATGCCGCCCCGGGCGAAATAGCCTCCCGCCACGGCGATGCGCAGGCCCGCCGTTCCCCGATCCAGCGCGGGCAGGACGGGCTCGACCGGGCGATCGGCGCAGACGGGGTCGCTGGGGTCGGGCCCCTGCATCGCGTCGTAGGCGAGCGCCAGGTCGGCGGCCGAGCGGGCGAGCGGGCCGACATGGTCGAGGCTCGACACGAAGGGATACGTGCCCCCGCGCGACAGGCGCCCGAAGGTGGGCTTCAAGCCGAACAGGCCGCACAGCGACGCCGGCACCCGGATCGAGCCGTTGGTGTCGGAGCCCAGCGCCAGCGGCACCAGCCCCGCCGCGACCGCCGTGCCCGAGCCCCCCGACGAGCCCCCGGACATCCGGGCGGGATCGTGCGGGTTGCGCGAGGGGCCGTCATGGGCGTTCTCGCCCGTGAAGTCGTAGGCGTACTCGCCCATGTTGAGGGCGCCGACCAGGACCGCGCCCGCCGCCTCAAGCCGGGCCACCAGGGTGGCGTCGGACGCGGCGGGCGGGTCGTCGCGGTTGATCCTCGACCCGGCCAGGGTCGGCAGGCCCGCCACGTCGAACAGGTTCTTGACCGCGAAGGGCACGCCGGCGAGCGGACCGGGATCCTCGCCGCGAGCGATCGCGGCGTCGACCGCCTCGGCGCGGGCCAGCGCTCGGGCGGCGGTCACCGCCGTGAAGGCGCCGAGCGCGGGGTCGCGCGCCTCGATCGACGCCAGCGCGCCCGCGACGGCGTCGCGGGCGGCGAGGGCACGGTCGCGGATGCGCCCGGCGAGGGTCGTCGCGGTCTCGCTCACGGCGCCACCTCGAAGACGGGGGCCGGGTCCTCGCGATCGTCGAGGGGGAAGTCCGTCACGAGGGCGGCGAGCCGCGCCGTGACCGCCAGGTTGAGGATCACGCCGGGCCGGTGCTCCGGGCCGACGGGCAAGCCCAGCAGCGGCGCCATGGCGTCCACCACGGCCTCGGGATCGAAGGGTCTGTCGTCGGCCATCGCACGCTCCCTTGATGCGCTCCGGCAGGAGCAACCGGCGTGCCAGGCGGCGGGGAGGCGGCTGCCGCTCCCACCTCTCACCCTCGTCCTGAGGCGCGACGCCGGGACCGAGCCTCGAGGTGCGCTCCAGGGATTTCCCTCCGGCTCGCGGGCGTGCCGCGTGCTTCGAGGCTCCCCCCGGGACAAGCCGGGGGTCGCACCTCGGCATGAGGGATGCTGGAGAAGCGGAGCGGGCGCTCCCTGCCCTCCGCTTGGGCATCGCCTGCCCGATCTTTCGCCTTGTCCCGGGCCCCTCCCTGCCACAGCCTCCGCGCGGAGGTGCCCCGTGCCGTCGTTCCCCGTCCCGACCCTCGCCGCCCTGCACGCGGCCTATGCCGCCGGCCTCGATCCGGCCGAGGCGATCCGCGAGACCTATCGCCGGATCGCGGCCTGCGGCGACCCCGGCA
>DASPJU010000709.1:0-2289 GCA_035628475.1 Salinarimonas sp.
ACACCACCGCCAGCAGCCCCGACGGGATCGAGATCCCGCCGTAATAGAACAGCACGAAGTTGAACGAGAACATGCACAGGCCCACGCCCGCGAAGGCGGCGTGCTGCCGGAGGGGGAAGCGCATCCGCTCCCCCCGCGCCCCGACCCAGGCCAGCATGATCGCGGCCGCGATCATGAACCGCCACAACGCCGACACCTCCGGCGCCACGACCCCCAGATGGGCCTTGAGCGCGATCCAGCTCACGCCCCAGACGAGGACCACGGCGGCGTAGAGGGCGAGGGTGGTGCCGTCGAGGGCGGGAGAGGAGGCGGGGACGGCGGCGGTGCGCATGGGGGCTTTCGGTGGAGGGGCGCGAGGCGCCGAACGGGACGCACCCTAGCGGGCGCGCGGCGCGCGGACCATTCAGGCTTGGTGATCGATCGCCTCGGCCGCGCTGATGGATGGCCCGCCGCGGGGCGCGACCGTCGACGCGGGGGGCTCCACAGCGCGCCGGTCTCCGCTAAGCTGGCCCATCGAGCGGTCCGACAGAGGCCGTCCACCCGGAGGAAAGATCCATGCGATTCGCGATTGCCGCCCTCGTCGGCGCGCTCGGCCTCACGGCCGCCGGCACGGCCGGGGCCCAGGCCCCCGACGCCTACCCGACCCGGCCGATCCGGATGATCGTGCCCTTCCCGGCGGGCGGCACCACCGACATCTTCGCCCGCCAGATCGGCGACCGGCTATCCCGGGCGCTGGGGCACAACGTGGTGATCGAGAATCGCGGCGGCGCGGGGGGCAATATCGGCTCCGACGCGGTCGCCAAGGCCGAGCCCGACGGCTACACGATCCTCATGGGCACGGTGGGCACGCACGCCATCAACGCGAGCCTCTACCGCTCCATGCCCTACGATCCGCTCAGGGACTTCGCTCCCGTGGCCTTCGTGGCGGGCGTGCCCAACGTGCTGGTGGTCAATCCGCGCAACGTGAAGGCCACGACGGTGCCCGCCTTCATCGCCGAGGCCAAGGCGGCGCCGAAATCCCTCAACATGGCCTCGTCCGGCAACGGCACCTCGATCCACCTCTCGGGCGAGATGTTCAAGCAGATGACGGGGATCGACCTCGTCCACGTGCCCTATCGCGGCTCGGGGCCGGCGGTGAACGACCTCGTGGGCGGCCAGGTCGACGTGATGTTCGACAACCTGCCCTCCTCCATCGAGCAGGTGCGCGGGGGCAACCTGCGGGCCATCGCGGTCACCTCGGCCAAGCGCTCGCCCGCCCTGCCCGACGTGCCCACCATCGCGGAGGCCGGCGTGCCGGGCTTCGAGGCCGCGAGCTGGTTCGGGCTGTTTGCCCCGGCCAAGACCCCGCGCCCGGTCGTCGAGCGCCTCAACGCGGAGGTCCGCAAGGCGCTCGCCGATCCCGAGGTCCAGAAGCGCTTCGCCGAGATCGGGGGCGAGATCCGCCTCTACACCCCCGAGGAGTTCGGCGCTTTCGTGAAGGGCGAGCTCGAGCGCTGGGCGCCGGTGGTGAAGGCCTCGGGCGCGAAGGTGGATTGAGGCGAGCCTTGCCTCTCCCCGCGGGAGGGGAGAGGGCCGCAGGCCCCGGCAAGGGGCTGGCGGCGAGCGCGGGAGCGCGACGGTGAGGGGCGCTTCCGCGTGGAGTTCGATCCTGCGATGCCGCCTCGCCCCCGCTCAGTGACGTTCGCTCGCTCCGGCTGCCCGTCCGCAGCCGGAGCCCTCTCCCCGCCGGGCGGGGAGAGGTGAACCAGAGGGCCATGGCTTGCGCGACTTCACCTTCAACACCACCCCCTCCGTGATCGTCGGCGCCGTCGCGCGGATCGGCGAGATCGCCGCGAGCCGGCTCGGGCGGCGGATCCTCGTGGTGACGGATGCCGGGCTCGTGCGGGCGGGGCTCGTGGCGCCGGCGCTGGACGCGCTGCGCGCCGCCGGGGTCGAGGCGGCCGTCTTCGACGCGGTGGTGGCCGATCCGCCCGAGTCGGTGGTGGAAGCCGGCGTCGCGGCGGCCCGCGCGCATGGGGCCGAGGCGGTGATCGGCTTCGGGGGCGGCTCGTCCCTCGACGTCGCCAAGCTCGTGGCGCTGCTGGCGCGCTCCGGCGAGGCGCTCTCCGGCATCTACGGCGTCGGCCTGGCGCAGGGCCCGCGCCTGCCCCTCCTGCTCGCCCCCACCACCGCCGGGACCGGCTCCGAGGTGACCCCCATCTCCATCGTGACCACGGGGGCGCACGAGAAGCGGGGCGTGGTCTCTCCGATCCTGATCCCCGACATCGCCCTGCTGGACGCGGACCTGAC
>DASPJU010000710.1:0-7004 GCA_035628475.1 Salinarimonas sp.
AGAGCAACGGCAGCGCCTTTCGGATCTTCGCAATTGTGAGGTCGCTGGGATTCGTGTGACCGTTCTCAATGTCCGACAGCGTCACGACGCTGAGGCCGGTGACATTCGCCATCTGCCGAAGCGTCCATGTGCGCTCGAGCCGATAGTCTTTCAGTCTGCGGCCAAAGTCTGTCGGACTAGGTGCCCTGTGAGTCATGGGCACAGTGTCATACAGTCATGCGCGCATGTCAAGAAATATTTTCGCGGAATTCGCCATGGGTCATACACTCTGCCTCGTGCCACCTAAAGACCCGGGACGAATCAACTTCCGCATCTCCAAGTCTGAGATGCCCTGGTGGGAGCCGTTCGTGCTCAAGGTCTACGACAGGCAGCGTGGCTTCGCCTCCACTACGCGGATCATCAAGGAACTCATGGGGCTTGTTGAGCCCAAACTGCTGGAACCGCACGAGATCGAAGAGTTTCGCAAGACTTGGCTGAGGAGAGTGAAGCCGGCCAACAAGCCGAAGCTGGCCAGGTAGCGCCCCTGCCCTCTCGGGGGCGCGCCCGATCCGTGCTCGGCTGGCGGGCCGAACAGCTGTTGTTGCAGATCGCCGACTGCGCCGGTCTGGGAGAACGAATCCGTTCGGAATTTAGGCGGGTGCGTTCCAAGGGCCGGAAGCGCGGCGGAACCCAAACAGGAGAACCCCCATGCGCAAGCTGATCGCGTTCGTGGTGTTGCTCGCGGTTCCTGTGGCCCTGGCTGAACCCCGCATCGTCGTCCCGCCCATCGGCCCTGACCCGATGCCGGAGACCCGCACCGTTCCCACCCCGCCGCCTCCGCAGAACGGCTACTCCAAGACGGAGGGGCGGATCATCGCCTTGGCTGGCGCCGGGCTCATGGCAACGGGTGTCGTGCTGGCCGCCACCTCGGGCGAGAAGGCGAGCGCGGCAGTGATCGTCCCCGGCGCGGGAAGCGTGAACGTGGCCGCCTCGTCCGTGAATAACGGCAAGCGCTACGGGGGCGTGGCGCTCCTCGGCGTCGGTGCCGCGCTAGTCTGGTACGGGATCAAAAAGGCGAAGTAGGAAAGCGCCCCGAAGCGCCAGCCCAAGGGAGAGAGTGTGGAGCGCGTTCCACGCTCCAGGGGTTCCCGATCGCGACGGGATGCCGTCCCCGACCTTGGGCTGGCACTCCGAGAATTGCCAGCGAGTATATCACCGCCTACCGCTCGAAGGGTAGCCCCGAGTCCGGTCCCAAGCGGCGCGCGTGCGCCTGCCGATAGGCGGCGTGGACCTGGCTGCGCAGCCGGTTGAGCTCGCGCCAGCCGTTGTTGCTCACCAGCACGTCGCCGACCGCCTGGGCGTTCTCCCGGCCCGCCACGGCCAGGTTCCAGGACTCGTGCGTCCGGTGCAGGTAGGACGCGATCTTGCCGAAGCGGGCGGCCCCGAAGACGGCCGTCTTGTACTCCTCGCCCTCGTTGACGGCGGTGTTACCGTCCTGGTCGCCGGCCTGCTCTAGCGGGATACCGGCAGACGCGCACTGGAGCGACACCTCGTCGGCGAGCACGCGCGCCTGGCGCACGCACTCCTCCACGGGCTGGTCGAACGCGTCGAGGTCCACCTCCGCGGCGCCCTCGGAGCAGTGCTCGGCGATCGTCGAGATGGCTTCGACGGCCGCGAACACGCTCTGCTCGAAATCGGTCTGGTCGATCGGGGATAGGGGGTTGGTAGCCATGGGTCTCCTCTCAGGGCTGAATGATCTGAATCGTGAGGTTCTGCTGCGTGGCCGGTAGCGGCTGCACGACGGTCGACGCCTCGTTGGAGTACGGGCTCTGGCCCTCGGCGTTGACCGCCGTCACCACGAAGTAGTACGTGCCCGGCCCGAGCGTGAGCGTGACCTCGCGCTGGCCGGGGGCCACGTCCACCTTGTTCGGGTACGGCCCGCCCTGCTGGGTGCCGTAGTAGAGGCAGTAGCCGGTGACGACGCCGGCCGCGTTGGGGTCGTCCCAGGCGGCGCGGCGCTTGCCGGCGTAGACAGGGACAGCGAGGGCGAGCAGAACGAACAGCGCTACGAATCTCTTCAAGGTTCTCTCCTTTACTTGCCGCTCACGTTGGCGTCCTTGGCCGACATCAGCCCGACGCCGATGGCGACCTTCACGGCCACGCCGAGCCAGTCGCTCTTGCTCTGCGGGTTCGACTCGATGATGGTGTTGGTCACGGTGCCGACGATGTCGCCGACGTTCGGGACGGCGCTCAAGATGACCGTAACGCCCGCCAAGGACGTTTTCCAGTTCTTCTTCAGGTATCCGAATACGCTCTTCATTTGGGGGGCTCCTTTTTCAGAATCTTCACCGTCACGGAAGCAAAGGCGCTAGCCACGTCCATGACCTGGCTAGCCAGCACAGAATCATGTTCCGCCACAAGCTTGCCCGCCTCCGCGATCTCATCGGCGGCGCGCAGGAGGCGCTTGGCCGCGAGCAGGTAGCACTCGGCCTTGTCCTTCGGAGCCTGCTTTGGCTGAGCCGCTGCCACGCCGTCACCGTTTCTTGCGCGCCCGTTTGTAGAACTCGGAGATCCATGCGTCGCAGTCCTTGAGCGCCCGCTTGCGCTCGCCGCCGCCCCGGATCGAGTACAGCCTGACCCAAACGCGTTCTCCCGGATACTCGACCCATACGCGCGTCTGCCACCACAGGGCATACGGCTGACGTGGGGTCGCAGTCTGGACGCAACTGCATCCCACCCGCACCACGTCGTCGAAGCTCTCCGGCATCGGCATCTTGGTGCCGAAAAAGAAGCTCAGCGCCAGCAGCCCGACAACCATGGCTTGGTCCTCCTAGCGCGGGTCTTTCAGGTGCTCAATCTGCGCTCGCAGCGAAGCGATCGTCTCGCTCGCCATCGTGTTCCGCAGGGAATGCAGCCCCTCCCGCAGCCTCTCGATCTCCCGCTCGAGCGCGCCGATGCGCGACCCGTGATCGGCCGAAGCGTCGATCTTGGTGCTCAGGGTGTGGACCGAGGTGGCCAACTCCCTGAAGGTGTCGCCCAGCGTCTTCACGCGGTTGCTCACGGTCCCAGCCCCGTAGGCAACGATCAGGGCGTTCAGAACGAGCGTTATCGTTCCTCCGACCACGACCTCGGTCATTTCCTGGGCTCCTTGATGTCGAGCTCGATGTGCAGGTGCTGGTTCGGCCCCCCGGGGTTCTCGTAGAGCACGTCGTAGTCGCTGCCGAGCATGTGGGCGAGCTTGGCCCGGATCGTCGTCTTGTCGCTCTCGCGGGGGAGGTTGCGCGTGCGGACATCGATGGCCCGGCAGGGGTTTGCAAAGTGCAGGGACTTCGGCTTGTGCTGGCCGTTGCTCGTGGCCGTGATCCAGCAGTCCACGCCGAGCTCCGAGTAGAGGCGCTCGAGCAGCGGGAACACCTCGTCCGTGATTCTCGGGTGCAGGTTCTCAAACGGCACGCCGTCCTTGAAGCGAATCATCGCTGCGCCTCTCGAATGCCGGCATTGGCTATGATCGCGCCCGCGAGGACATCGGCTCCCCGGTCGAGGAGGGGGAACCGCAGGCCCTCGGTCAAGATCCGCGCGCCGTCGCGCGAGAACATAACCTTGGCCACCTGGCGAGCGCTCAGGATGTAGAGCGCGCCACGCCTGGGGTTGCGGACGACATACAGGCCCGCTGCGGTGATGGCCCCGACCTTGCCACTGCCTGAGATGTTCGGGTTTTCCTGGATTATGGCGCCGAGCTTGAGCAGGTCCTCGACCTCCTGCGCCTTGCCGGCGAAGAGTTTCGCCTTCGTCTCAGGGCCGAGCTTCAAGAACTTGCTGTAGGCACCCTGCCAGCCGATGGAGTTCTTGCCGGCGCGCTCCAGCGACTCGCTCAGCCAGGTGCTTCCCACCTGGGCGAGGGCCTCGGGGCTCACCTTCTCGACATCCCGCAAGGTCATCACGTTGAGGTCGTCGGGCGCGGTGAGCTTGTTCACCAGCCCTACCGGGCCTTGCCCGCCGGGGCGGTCCACGTTCTTGAGCACGCGCGCGGCCGTGTGCTTCAGCACCGTCTTTTCGTTGTAGGTCTTGAAGGCGCGCTGCGCCTCCGGCCCGAGGTCCTTCAGGGTCGCTTCGATAGCCTCCTGCAAGGGCCCCACGCCGAAGGCGGCTTTCCCCTGGCTCTTCGTGCGCGCGATCTTGTTGATGTAGCCAGCCTGCGCCTTGGCTTCGGACAGGTCCTCGAGGGCGACCTCGAGCGGCACCTTGTCGGGGCGGGATGCGATCTGCCGCAGCAGGGCGAGCCCCGGGTTTTGCGTCTTCTGTTCGAGCGGCAGCAGGGCCTCGGCGCGCTCCAGCACGGCCTTGTAGGAGTCTCGGATCGGCGCGTAGTCGACGGCGCCCGCGATGTCCTTGGTTACGGGCACCTCGATGTCTGCGCCGAACGGGCCAAGCGGAGAGGGCGCGGCCGTCTTCCCCACTTCGATCGTCGTCCTGTGCTTCTCGGCCAGCTCGACCAGCGTCTTCTTGGCTTCGTCCACTTCGGACTTGAAGGCGATGGCCTTGCCCCGCATGTCCACCGCGAGACGCTCGCCAGCCACGAGGCGGTACGGAGTCCCGAGCGGGCTGATCTCCGACGCGAGCGACTTCGCAGTGCGACCGAAGGACGCCTCCTGCACGTCGCGGAACGCTGCCCCCTTGCCACCGACGAAGGGTATCCACTCCTGGGCGGCCTTGACGCCCTTGACGACGGGATTCTGAGAGCGCTGCGCCAGGTCGAGAGGGACGCCGCGGCGGTCGGCGAGCGCAATTGCTGCCGCTTGTGGGGCGTTCACGTTCGATTGAATCGGCAGGCGCGCGCGCAGCTTGCTGATGGCAAACGGGAGCGCTGCGCCCGTCACATTGCCCGCCGCGCCGGCCAGGTTCCCTTCCCTCGCCTTGCGCACGATCTCTGCTGCGCCGGAGAGGTTCCAGACTCCACGCCCAGCCCTGGCGAACGGGTCCTCGGCAAGGCGCGCCCGCTGCTCTGGGGTCGCCTCCTCCGGTCGCTTGATCTGCATCGAACCCAGGGCGGCCGGCGCGTTCTTCACGAGGTCGATCAGAGGAGACGGATCGACCATCTCCTTGACGCCCTCGATGAAGCGCCCTGCGGCCCCGGTCGTTGCGGCCTCGGATGCGGGATTCTGCGGTGGAGTGGGCCCCGAGGTCGCTCGCAAAACCTTGATCTGTTCCGCCCCGGGAAGTCCCGCGAAGTCCGGGTCGAGCGAAGCCCAGACCTTGAGCCTTTCAGGCTCGGGCAATGCCTGGAACTCCGGGTCGTTCAGTACCGCGCGGATGTCCTTCATCGCTTCAGCTTCTTCAGGTACTCATCTGCCGTCTTGGGACCGCCGGTCGTCTTCGGGGCCTCCTCGTCAGGCCCACCCGCCGTCACGTCGTAGACCACCATGTAATCCGGCACGCCGATATCCCGGGCCCGCTTGAGGTATGTCTCCTTGAGCTTGGCGTGCCGCTTTGCCGCCCGGTCGTACATTTCCTTCGATAACCGAACGAACTCCGCGCGCTGCTGCGGCGCGAGCCTCTGACCTTCCACCACCTTGTTGTAGAGATTGCGGACGGTGTCCGGGACCCCCCGCGCGTTCTCGGCCGTCGCGTACTCGCTCTCTCTCACGACCGAATTCGGGTCCAGGGTCTTCATGTACGCGAAGATCAGCGTCAGGTCGCTCACAGCCGAAGGGTCCTTCGCTGCAAGCGACACGCGGTCGAAGTTGTCTCTGATCGTGACAAAGTCGCGCGACTCGCGCTCGAAGCGGCCGGAGAGCGTATTCGCCGCCGCCACCTGGCCCGTGGTGAGGTCTCCGACCATTCTCGCCGGCTGCTGCCCCGCCGCCTGCCACTTGGACCGCGCGCCGAGTAGCTTCTTGGCCCCCACCTCGTCGCCCTTCTCCAGCAGCTCGAGATAGCGGGCGAACTCGTCCGCGGGGGGCTTCGGCGGGGCCTTGGCCTCCTTGATTTGCCGGCTCTCCTGCTGCGCCACGTCGCGCAGCTCGTGAGGGAAGTACTTCGCTCCAAAGAACCCGTATTCGCCCGTTCCGTACTTCTCCGTCCGGGCCGGATCGGCATCTGCGGAGAGGTCGCCCTCCTTGTTGACGATGACGCCGGGCTTGACTGGCTCGACCTTCGCCACCTTCGGCTTCAGCGTGGCGGCAAACCGCCGATAGGCTGCGCGCACGTTCTGGGGCAACATCTCCGCGCGCGCCTCGGCCGACTGCTGGATCTCCTCTGGGGTGGCTCCAGACGCCGCGCGCTGCTCGATGTCGGTGATGGCCGCTCCGAGAGAGCGCCGCTCCTCGACTTCCTTCGTCTGCTCAAGTCGCTTGTCCTGGCGCACCACTGCCGCCTGCGCGGCCATGACGCGCTCACGCTCCCGACGCTTCCGCTCTTCCATCTCGTCGAGCGAGAGCTTCGTATTCGCATACGCCCCGAGAGCGTTCCCGGCACCGATGCCGCCGCCGAGGGCCGCCCCAGCGCCGCCCGCGAGGAGCATGGGCAGCAGTTGTAGGAGCAGGCCCTTGGTCCCGCCGCCCTGCTGCTGTTGCTGCTGCGGGATCTGCCCCGGCCAAATCCCAGGAGGAAGAGGCATGTCAGTACCCACCTAGAGAGCTAAGCGTGCCGCCGAAACCGAACCACGGATCGAAGGGGTCGAAGCCCCAGCCGCCGCCGCCGAAGCCGAAGAACGGCGGGGTACGATAGCCGCCGCCCCCGCCACCGCCGCCACCCAGCAGCGCACCGATGATGGCTCCGGCCGAGCCGATGCCCTGCCCGAGCGCCTGCCGATTGGCCATGCTCCGCTGCGCCTCGGTCTGCATCGCGGCAATCGCCTTCTGGTTCTCCCCGCTGAGGTAGCTGCGAACCAGGCTCGCCGCGAGGTCCGCCTGCCCCAGTCCGTGTCCCTGCTGCTGGCCGAGATACTGGAGCGCCTGACCGAGCGCGCCCTGCTGCATCCCCTGCTGCCCGAGCCCGAGCTGGCCCATCGCCTGCGCCAGGTCGCC